>JAUWHT010000077.1 GCA_030605745.1 Pirellulales bacterium
TCAATTTCCTTCGTACGTTGGGCTCCAACGCCCGGATTTCGTCCGTCGTCATCTTTCACCTCCATGTGTTGTACACCGTTATCGGCGTTCGCCTGTGGAGGTCTTGAGCTAATGTGGCGCTGTCATACTAATACCGCCTTCGGCGGAAAGGCCCATGAATGGGCCTATACGTATCATTATCATTTTTCAGGCATTTCAGTTTTCCAAGTGTAGCCCTTTGGATCTTCCAGGAAGTCCTTGATCGGCGCGAATTTGGTCCAGGAGAAGTTCCGACTGTACGGAAAGTGCCATTTTTTGGCACCAATCCACAACGTGCGCTCGAAGCCCGGATTCGCCACAAGATTTTTCTCAGGCGCATCTGCCTTGGTCAAGCTAACATCGTCAATCGAGACCTCTCCCTCGTTGGAAAGCAACGCCGGATACAATGTCACGGTGGGCGACGGAACGTCGGGCGTTGTAAATGTCGTCTCCACAAGCGTCCAATCTTGGGTCTTCTCGATCGTAGGCCCTTGGCAATTGACAGCAGGGCGGACGCGGAGCGTTTCGACCTTCACGTTCTTGATGTCTCTGACCTTGATCCACGCGCGGAAGTTGTACGTCGTCTTGGGTTGGAGGATGTTCCGCCCCTGACGCCAGCCTGGATGCTTCCCGGGGCATCCACCCCTCATGTAAGCACATTTCTTGCCGCTGTGGGCATCGCTGGTCGCCAGATATCTGAATTCAGCCTTGTCGTGGACCGTCATTCCGGAAACCTTTTCCACGAACCTGTGAATCTCTCCCTGCGGCAGATCCTCCTGCAGGTACCGTACCTCATATTTCTCGGTGATCCGGATGAACTGGGCAAGGTCTTCTCGCCAGGTATCTTCTCTGCTGGAAGGGTCGCCATGGTAGCATCCTGTTCTGTTCTTTATTGCCTTGGCGCTCCGCCCGGTGGCCAACTTGACGTAATAGAGCGTCAGGCGTTCTCGCTGCACGCGGTCGAGTATGAGCCGGTCGTCGTCGGCCAGCCGTTCGGCTTCGTCGTAGTATGCGTCTGCTTTCTTCAACAACTCGGGCGTGAAAAGCTCGGCCGGAGGGTTGCTGTAGAGATGGACGCAGATGTTCTCGTCCCACATCTTGTCGTGCAACATTCGGAAGTAGGCCTTCATGGGCGGCCCGGCTTTGCCGAAGTACCGCTGGAAGAACCGGTCAATCAGGGCGTCCACGTCGGCCTCGCTGTTCCACGCGAGCTTTGCTATCAGATAGTGACACAGCCCATGATTAAAGGTGCTTCCGCCCTGATAGAAGAGCCCCCTGCCCCCAAGTCGCTTGTAATATGGAATGTCTTTCGCGATGGCATAGCAATTCGCATAGGGCATGAGATAGTTAGTGTAATCCACGCGGTAATCGTACACGTAGAGCGTGTGGCAGAGCTTGGCCCACGTCTCGATTTGCCACTTGAACTTGGCGTTCTTTTCGCAGGTAACTACCGGATGTGAATGGCAGCAAGGAGAGTAGTGGGTGATCTCGATGATGAGGTTCTTCGCCGGTTTCAGGCCCTTGGTCTTGGGGGGATCCTGCGCGATGTGGTAAGCAAACGTGTGAACGTACTTGTCGGGATGCTTCTCATACACTCGGCTTGCGACCGCATTGACAAATTTGAGCAGTCTATCTGTCATCACGTCTTCTTCCACGTCAAGGGCCTTGCACTTCTCGCATTCGCACCAGCCGCGGCCGTCGTCCTGGCAAACCTCAAATATCTTGCAGTCCGGCCTGTCGTCCATTTGTTTGCTAATCGCTGCCGCGCAGATTCTTATGACATCGGCATTGGACGTGCAGATTTGGGCACAGTCCCACTCTCTTTTGCCGTTGACCAGTGCGAAGTATTCAGGGTGCGAGAGGAAGTGCTTCTTCGGAGGCACAAGCCAGTCGAAGTTGTGACCCCGACTCGCGAAGACGGCTGGGTCTCCCTTTTCCTGGCCGAATCTGCTGCCGATAGAGCTCGGGTCCAGTTTGTTCTTGACCTGCCAGTCGAAGCCGGTAATGCCGCTCATAGCTCGCCACTCGAAGCTGGGTTTTTCGGTGCGGTCGATCCCGGCAAGCGAGAAGGTACCGCCGCTCGGCACGACCTCGCCCAGCGGCCCCGCCGGCATGAACCAGCCGCAGCCTAAAAATTCCTCCAGCAGCGTGTAGACGCTGTACAGAGTTCCCCTTTCCCTTCCGCCGGCCAGTACCAGGTGGTCGCCGGAGGTCCTTATGACAAATCCTTCCTCGCCCAGATCGGCGAAGTCGATCATGATGCCAAGGCCCTTCAGCTTCTTGCTATTTCCCACAAGGATCATGTGGTTGGTGATTTTCTCATCGTCGGTCTTGATAGGCAGGTCCACGCCGGAAATCCGGTGGACGTACTTCTTGAGTTCCTCCGCGGCATGTGCCTCGCACTTCGACGCGGTGCTGGAGAGCACAATAGTGCAGTTGTCCTCGCTCAGCTTGGCTTCACCAAGCTTGATGATCGCGCTGCCGGCGGCATCCTCGGCTCGAACTGCCGCAAGCGATCCCATTAGCAACAACAACGTCACGGCTACTGTTGGCCATACTCTCATCATGTCAAGCTCCTTTCGTAGCGCGGGCTTCCAGCCCACATCAGGCGGCCGGGACGGCCGCGCTCCAAAATTGGGGTAACCACAAACGAAGGCGTGTCAAACGTTTTCTTCCGGATTATTCCGGTTTTTGGCAGGGCGTTCAGGCAGGAGCAGCTTCGGCAAAATATCCTTCACCATCACGCTACAACTCTGAGTCTAGCAAAGCCAATCAGCCGTGTCAAGTCTCCACACTCTACGAGTCTAGCCAAGCCAAGCGGCCGTGTCAAGTTTCCGCGCTCTACGTATCACAAATCCACGAAAGTGAGCCCTTGACAGACCCGATTGTGGGGCTTAAGATCAGGGAAACAGTCGGCCGTGTAACTTATTTTTTCTGGAAAATCCCGAAAATTCGTGGAGGGTTGTAGTCATGATTATTGCATGTGGAACAGTGAACTTCCGAACACTATCTCTTGAGCAGGCGCTGAGGAATATCGCCAAGGGGGGCTACAAATACGTAGAACCGCAGGCAACTGCCCCATTTTGCCCGCATATTGACGTGGACAAGGATGACCCCGAGGATTTCAAGAGGTCAATCGCGAGTTTCGGGTTCAATGGCGCCACGGCTCTTTGGTCAACCCACGGGGCGATTATCCCCGACCCCTTGAGTGTGGAATATGTCAAAAAATGTATACAGTGGGCAAAATCGGCTGATATCCCCGTGGTCCATGCGGGAGACGGATTTAAGCCGGAGGAAATGAACGACGAAGACGCTTTTAAGATTCTCGAGGAGCGGCTCCTCCAGATATTGGAGACGGCAGAAGAGAATCAAATATATCTGGGCATAGAACCTCACGGAACCTTCTCGCTTACCCTGGAAGGGCTCACGAGAATTATGTCCATTAGCCCTTCCAAGTGGCTCGGGATAAACTATGATGCAGCCAACGTCCGCCGGGCAACTTATGTGGAGACAAAAGACGGCGTGTTCACTTGGAAGACGGCAGGTGGGGAGCAGGATGAGGTGGCCGTATTGAAGGAAGTAGTTGAAAGAGTGGTCCACTTTCACATAAAGGACGTTAAAGGCTCGGCAGCAGTTACTTTGGGCACAGGGGAGGTCAACAACAAAGAATGCCTGAAGGTTCTCGAAGAAGCAGGCTACCAAGGGGCCGTTTCTCTGGAGACGGAGGGGGGCACAAAAGGAGAAGCTGCACAAGCGTTGATCGAAGATAGCAGACAGTACACAATCGATTGCCTGGAAGAGTTGGGAGTGGATTATGAGTAGTCGCGGTAATAATAGCCGGGACGCAACGCGTCGCGGTAATGCACCCGCGGGACGTTGTCCCCCGGCTATTACCCGAGAACCTTTTGAGAAAGGATAGTAGACCATGATAGAAGTTGTAGCTTCGCTTTGTGTGTTCGGTTTGGGCACGTGCTTCGCGCTGCTGGGTTCTATCAGTGTGAAGCTGATGCCGCGGCTTGGGATCGACCAGGGTAAGTTCGGCTCGCTTGTCTCGGCGTTTATGTTCACCTGTTTGGTTGCATCGCTGATTGTGGGCGTAATCATCGATTTGGTGGGTTACAAGCCAGTGGCTATCTGTGGGTTTGTTCTGACGGCGCTGTGCACTGTCGCTATCGCACGCGCCAGGACTTACTGGGCGGTGCTTGCGCCTTGTATTCTGCTGGGCTTTGGCGCGATAGCCTTGAATACGGCGGGCAACACACTGCTGCCGGTGGTCTTGTTCGACGGCAAGAACCCGGCGGCCGCCAGCAATCTGGGTAACGTGTTCTTCGGTTTGGGGTTACTCATGACGCCGTTGATCGTGAGTTTCCTCTTCCAGAAGACTTCGTATGAGAACGCGATTTCGGTGGTGGCCTTGATCCTGTTGGCGCCTGTAATCTTCGCGGTTTTGGCAACCTATCCCGAGAGCAAGGGCGGTTTCGTGATTGGGGACGCCTTTGCGCTGCTTCGCGAGCCGGTCGTTCTGGTGGCTGCACTTATGCTATTCTGCTACACCAGTCTTGAAACGTCGTTTTGCAACTGGCTTCCGTCGTTCGGCAAGGAAGTGATCAGCGCGGAGCGTCCGGACGCCGATGCAAATGCGGTGGATGCTTCTGCGCAGCGCCTGCTCTCGCTGTTTGCCGTTGCCATGATGGCCGGCCGATTGATCGCCAGCCAAATACCGGTGATCACGGAGTACGGAAGCTGGTTCATTGCGGGCACCGCGCTAGTCGCCGGCCTAACTATCCTGGGTATGACCAGGGCCAGAAGTGCTCTCCAGGCGCAGGTGCTGGCCGTTTTGGGTGGCCTTGCCTTGGCGCCCATTTTCCCAACAATGGCAGGGGTTACCTTCTCCAAATTCCCTCCCGAGGTTTACGGCAGCATTATTGGCATCATGTTCACCCTGGGTTTTCTCGGCGCTTCGATTGCTCCCAGGCTGATCGGCAACCTGGCGAAAGGGTCCTCCGTCCAGAAAAGCCTGAAGCTATTGGTGCCTCTTTGCGTGTTGTTAATCATCTTGGCCTTCGTTCTGGTTAGGGTCTAGCTTGCGTCCATTCGACGGCAGGAGAAAGAAGCAAGGCGATCGAAAGAGAGGTATCCACCATGGACGTCGGCTGTAATGCCGTGATCTTCAGGACACTCAGTCTGAAAGAAGCCTTGGACCGGATCGCGCGTGCCGGATATGAGTGGGTCGAAGTCGAGGCGAATCTGGCCTGGTGCTCCCATGCCGATCCGTTCAACGACGACCCCATCATGTTCAAGCGGACCATCGCCGAATTCGGCTTCAATGGCGTTTCCGCAATCGGAAGTCACAGAGAGCTGATCACAGATCCCCGCGCCGTCTCAGACATCAAGAGAGCCATCTCGTGGTCCAAGGAAGCGGGTGTAACAACTGTCATCACCGGCGAGGGCAGCAAGCCGGAGTCGATGTCGGAGCCCGAAGCGCTTGCAGTCCTCAGAGACCGATTGACGGAAATCCTGGCTCAAGCGGAGCAAGCCGGCGTCCGGCTGGCGCTGGAGACGCTGGGAAGCATTTCCTTGACGCCGGGCGGCCTCGGCAAGCTCCTCTCGCTGGTCCGGTCACCTTCCCTCTGCGTCAACTTCGATACCGGCAATGCCCACAGACGAACTTACGTTGGCACGGATCGAACCGGTTACGCATGGAAGTTGGAGCCCAAGGTACAAGACGAACTCGCGCTGCTTGAGCCCGTGGCAGACCGCGTCAAGCACGTGCACATTAAGGATGTCATCGGGAGAGACGCGGTCGCACTGGGCCAGGGCGAGGTAGACCTGAACGGTTGCATCAAGATTCTCGATGAGGTAGGCTATGATAGAGTTCTCTCCGTGGAAACGGAAGCTCAGGCCGGCCCGGAAGAGTCGGACCGCATCATCCGCGAGAGCCGAAGGTATCTTGAAGCCGCACTCGAACGTGAGGCAACGTGACCGCCGGATACGGTCAATCGGACATGGTCAATCCTGTTACTTCAATTTCGGAGGAGCCGACATGGTGCAAAAAGTGAACTCCCTGTTAACGATCGTATTGACTTGTGCTGTGGCATCCACGGCCTTAGCCGGAGAAAAGGAGTTCACCGACCCGGCCAAGGCCCAGGACGCCCCGGATTTCGCCGTGCAGGGCGAATACGTTGGCCAGGGCGTCCTGCCCGCGGGCAGCAAACAGAAAGTGGGCGCCCAGGTGATCGCCTTGGGGGATGGAACGTTTCAGGTTTTCGTGCTCGAAGGCGGTCTGCCGGGCGCCGGTTGGAAACGTGGCGACGACCGCTTCTTGATGGACGGCAAACGTCAAGGCGACGTGGTTACCCTAAGTGGCCCCAAAGGGTCAGGCAGGATCACCGACGGGAAGCTGACGATCACCGATCCAGACGGCCACCCGACGATGCAACTCAAGCGGATCGAGCGCAAGAGTCCCACGCTGGGGGCCAAGCCGCCCGAGGGGGCCGTGGTGCTCTTCAACGGCAGCGGCGTGGACAGCTTCCATGACGCAAGAATGAATGAGCAGAAGAACCTCATCAACGGAGCCACAACGAAACAACAGTTCGGCAGTTACATGCTCCATATCGAGTTCTGCTTGACGTACATCCCCCACGCCCGGGGCCAGGCGCGATCCAATAGCGGCGTCTTCTTGCAGGATTGCTATGAGATCCAAGTGCTCGACTCGTTCGGCCTGGAAGGTCGCAAGAACGAGTGTGGTGCTTACTACGGCGTAAAGGAACCGGACGTAAACATGTGCTTGCCGCCGCTGGTCTGGCAGACTTACGACGTTGACTTCACCGCGCCGAAGTACGATCCGACCGGCAAGAAAGTGGCCAACGGACAGATGATGGTCCGCCACAACGGGGTGGTGATCCACGATGACATTGAAGTGCCGCGATCCACCTGGCCCAGCGAAAAAGCCGAAGCTCCCGGCCTGCGCCCCATCTACCTTCAAGGTCACTGCCCCGGCCACGCCCATTACCGCAACATCTGGCTGGTGCAGAAGAAGTAACACCTTTTGACCAGGAAACTCACTCGCCGCAATTTCCCTGTAGCAATGTGCCATTTGAAGTAGTTTTCGTAAAAAGCAACCTAATAGCCGGGACGCAACGCGTCGCGGTAATGCACCCGCGGGACGTTGTCCCCCGGCTATTGCCCGAGAATCACGCGAAAACGCCATTCGGCTGAAGTGTTACGTAGCAATAAGAAATGGGGGCAACACATGAAATACAGAAAACTCGGACGCACTGGCTGGGAAGTCAGTGAAATTGGTTACGGAGCAAGGGGCAATGACAGCAATCGCTCACGGGTAACACTTCGGCACCGCCGAGGGCTCGTGAATGGTTACAAACTCGTGAACAGTTACAAAGAAAAGGAGCGAATTTCGATGAAACGAATCATTAAGCTTGTGATCTGCGTTCTCGCCATTTGCGCTTCGGCTTGGAGCGCAAGCCCTGCCGACGAAGGGAGAAGGAACCTCGTCCCCGATAAACTCGGGGCCACGCCCAACTACTGGTGCACTTGGGCCGCACAGTGCTACGTGCATGGCCAAGGGGCGAAAGAGTTGGACCCGAAGATCCTGGAAGGCTCATCCGGAGCGGCCCTGGGGCGCGTCAACCTGACCGAGAAGCTCGTCTTCGCCGAGGACGGTTGGGCGAACCGGTTCTTTGCCAAGGTCCGCGGGGATCTGTACCTGATGTTTGATGATGGGTGGGACGTGCCGCAGGATGACAACCCGCTGGATGGCCTGGGTGCCCAAAAAGCGTATCGCGCCTATTTCGGCTCGTTAGAAGTCAACGAGGAGCGCTTTCCGTCCTGCAAGGGGACGCCTGGCGAGCGGCTGAAAAAACTCAACGAGATGACCAAGGCGGCCGGCTGGCGCGGGGCGGGGTTGTGGGTCTGCGCGCAGGAGGCCCCAAAGGACGCTGAGCGGAAAAAGGCTTTCATCAGCGAGGATACGTACGAGAAGATGTACTGGAGCGAGCGTATGCAATGGACCCGTGAGGCCGGAATTGAACACTGGAAAGTCGACTGGGGTCGTAAGACTAACTCCGATCGTTTCCGCCGCATGATAACGGAACTGGCCCGGCAGAAGGTTCCTAACCTTTTCGTATTACAAACTCGTAAAAGCTTGTTTTGACAGCAAAGATTTAGGTGGCCAGGGCGAGAATGGTGATTTCTCGTAGCTTGAGTGCGGTAGTGATCACATGATTTCCTCGGTTGGTCAGACGATAGTAAAATGTTCCAGAG
>JAUWHT010000203.1 GCA_030605745.1 Pirellulales bacterium
TGCTATCCCAAATTGGCCTGGAGGCCGATACCATTTCAGCTACATTTCGAGCCCGAAAATGTGCAAAACTTGAACTAAGGACCCGCGCAGAAATAAGCTGTACAAATTGGTGGCACGCCCTGAGGGTGGCACGCCCTGAGGAACGAAGGGCGTGGCAAGGTGCCCCAAACACGCCCTTCGCTGCGCTCAGGGACGTGCCACTCTTGGTAGAATTCGTACAAGTTATTTGTGCGCGGGCCCTAATCCCTTCCTCACATCATTACGTCGCCGAACTCCTTCTCCAGCGCGGCTAGGGCCTTCTCGCCTTGGCGGCCGTCGACCACCACATTGACGCGGACCTCGCTGGTGCTGATCATCTCTACGTTGATGCCGGCGGCTGCTAGCGATTGGAACATCCGCCGGGCCACGCCGGTGTGGCTCCTCATGCCGATGCCGAATACCGACAGCTTGGCCACCCTCGGAGAGCTGCTCGGCGGCGGACAGCCCAGCCGCTCGGCCAACAAGGTGACAACCTCGACGCTCTTGGCCAGATTGCCTTGGGGGACCGTGAAGGTGATGTTGGCGCGGCCCTCACGACCGGTGCTCTGAACGATCATGTCCACCACGATCCCCGCAGCGGCAATCTCCTCGAACACCTGCGCGGCCACGCCCGGGGTGTCAGGTAACTCGACGACCGTTACCCGGGCCTGCGAGGCGTCGAGCGTGATGTCCTCGATAATCAGCTCCTCCATGCGTTCCATTCGGGCGACGATTTCGGCAGCGTCGCGTGGCTCGGACACTACAGCCGGCCCGGCACCACACGTAGCGGCCTCGGCCGGTTCGCTCTCGAGCTTGAACGCTTCGTGCACGGTCCGCAGTGCCTTTTGGGCGTCTTCCCGGGTAACCAGCACCGAGATCTTGATCTCACTGGTAGTAATCATCAGGATGTTGATCTGCTGCTCGGCCAGGACATGGAACATCCTTTCCGCCACACCGGTCTGGGTGGCCATGCCTAGCCCCACCACCGAGATCTTCGATACATCGTCGTCATAGGCAACCCCTTCCGCCTCCAACTGCCTGGTTGCTTCCTCGACGGCCTTCAGCGTCGTGGGCAGGTCGTCGCGGAACACGGTGAACGAGATGTCGGCATAGCCCTCGGCGGCCACGTTCTGGACGATCATGTCCATGGCCACGTTCCTGGCGGCGATCTTGGAGAAGACGGCAAGCGCGGCCCCCGGCCGGTCGGGCACGCCGAGCACGGTGACCCGAGCCTCGTTCTTCACCTTTGCCGCCCCGCAAACCGGCCGCCCAGAGGTTTCCGGCTCCGCGGTGATCATCGTGCCGGGAGTGTCGCTGAAACTGCTGCGAACGTGCACCGGTACGGAGAACTTCTTGGCGAACTCGATCGCCCGGTTGTGCATTACCCCCGCACCCGCGCTGGCCAGTTCAAGCATCTCGTCGTAGCTGATCCGTCGGGTCCGTCGGGCCTCGGGTACAATCCGCGGATCGGTCGTGTAGATGCCGTCGACGTCGGTGTATATCTCGCAGCTATCGGCGCCCAGCACCGCCGCCAGGGCGACCGCCGTGGTGTCGCTGCCGCCGCGCCCCAAGGTGGTGATGTTCAGTGCCTCGTCGACCCCCTGGAACCCGGCCGCAATCACAATCTTTCCATCGTCAAGCGCGGTGCGGACCCGATCGGTGGAAATCGACCGGATACGGGCCTTCGTGTGCGCGCTGTCCGTCACGATGCCGATCTGCGCACCGGTCAGGCTGATCGCCTCGTGACCCAGCCAGTGGATGGCCATCGCCATCAGCGCCACGCTCACCTGCTCGCCGGTCGATAGCAGCATGTCCATTTCCCGGGCAGGCGGCTGGTCGGTGATTTGGCGGGCCAACTCGACAAGTATGTCAGTGTTCTTACCCATGGCACTGAGCACCATCACCACCTGGTTGCCTTCCATTTGCGCGCGGACCGCCTTCCGCGCCGCCGCCAGAATCTTCTGGCTATCGGCCACGCTGGTGCCGCCGAATTTCTGAATGATTATGGACATGGGAGTTAGGGGCGAGGGATTAGGGGCCAGGGATTGGGGGCAAGGGGTTAGGGATTAGTGGCACCGGCGTCCCGCCGGTGGTCATCCCGGCACCGTCCCACTCTTGTCTGGTCAAGCATTACACTGCTGATAGAACCAAGGATACTCTTCGGCAGTCGCCGCGAGGTTCTCCTTGACAGGATTATCCCGAACATATTGCCATTTCTCCCAGAACTCCTTTTCATTCCTCATTATCCGGTCTTTCCGTTCGTCTTGCCAGACCGCGCCCGACTGTACACGGAGTCGATTGATTTGGTGTGCGCTATAGCTCTTTACGCTGTGGAGAATCGAGCCAAGTGTATACCAAGCCGGTGACTGTTTTTCAGGAATCGCTAACGGCTGCACAAGGACGTGGACATGGTCCGGCATGACAACTGCGGTGTAGAGTGTCCAGCGGATGCTATCCCAATAACGTATCGCTGCCAGTGTGAGTGTGCGCTCTTCAGGTGTTAGACAGGTTTTCCTGATCGTGTTCCAAGTGACGAAGTAAACGCTGCCAGGTTCTTCCCAGTGGGGAAGATTGCGGCGCGTTGCCGTGAAGGAACTCACTCCTTCCACCGGCGAGACGCCGGTGCCACTAGGATGAGCGTCTTCCCGTCTGTCTTGAGTTCCATCTTGCATGCTGGTGCAATCCCTATTGTGTGTTTCTGATCGATTCCGGCAATAACTCTTTATAGATTGTCATTTTGATGTCCCCACGACTAGGAAATGGGACATCAACCTCCAGCCTTCCTCGAATACCAATTTTGAGCGGTCTGCCGTCGGGTCGTTGTAGGTGGTCGCCGCGTCGGGCTCGACGCCAGAGCCGGCGATGCAAAACGGCACGAAGCCGTGGGCGTGGGTCTTGATCCGCAGCGGCGTGGGGTGGTCGGGTGTGACCAGGATCCGGTAATCGCCTCGGGCCTTGAACGCTTCATGTATGGGTGCAACGATGTGCCGGTCGATCTGTTCGAGCGCCTCGACCTTCGCTGCCGCGTCGCCTTCGTGCGAGGCCTCGTCGGTGGCCTCGACGTGCACGCAGATCAAGTCAACCTTATTCAAGGCATCGACGGCGTAGCGGCCCTTGGCGGCGTAGTCGGTATCGGTGTATCCGGTGGCTCCGGGCACCTCAATCCGCTGCCAGCCGATCAGCGTGGCCAGGCCGCGCAACAGATCGACGGCCGTAATCATTGCCCCGCGTATGCCGTGCAGTTGGACGAAGGTCGGCAGCGACGGCATTTTTCCCAGGCCCCATAGCCAGATATTCGTGGCCGGCAATTTGCCTTGCTCTCGTCGGGCGATGTTGACTGGGTGCTCAGCAAATAGCGCCACACTGTCGGCCATCAGTTGGTTCAGCAGATCGCTACCCGGCCCGCGGGGATAGTCGTCCAGCACCGGTTTGTCGGTCAGGTCGTGTGGCGGCGTGGTTCGGGTGTCGGGCGAGAACGGTGCCGGCCGGCCGGTGCCGCGATAGACCAGCAGGTTCCGGTAACTGATGCCCGGATAAAACTGTAACCGCTCGTCGGCGAGTTCTTCCTGGGCGGTTTTCAACAGATCTGCCCCCTCCCCGCTTGTAATATGCCCGGCCGTAAAGTCGCGCATCACCTGGTCTTCGATCGTCACCAGGTTGCAGCGGACGGCCCAATCATCTGGCCCCAACTCGATCCCCTGCGCCACGGCCTCCAGCGGCGCCCGGCCGGTATAGTGCTCCATTGGGTTGTAGCCCAGCAGGCTCAAGTTAGCCACGTCCGAGCCGGGCGGCAAGTCATCCGGCACGTTGCAGGTCCGGCCGATCACTCCCGAAGCAGCTACCGCGTCCATCGTCGGCACCCGGGCCGCCTCCAGCGGAGTCCGGCCGCCGAGCGACCGCTGCGCTTCGTCGGCACAACCGTCGGGGATGATGATGGCATACTTCATGGGAGGGATTGGGGATTAGGGATTAGGGCCCGCGCACAAATAACTTGTACGAATTTCACCAAGAGTGGCACGTCCCTGAGCGCAGCGAAGGGCGTGTTTGGAGCACCTTGCCACGCCCTTCGTTCCTCAGGGCGTGCCACCCTCAGGGCGTGCCACCAATTTGTACAGCTTATTTCTGCGCGGGTCCTTACTCTCTCACTCTCATGCGGATCGTGCCCGGGTGAACGCAGGATAGCTCGCCGATCTTCTTCATGGCTTCGCTCATTGCGCCTTCCTTGGCCGTATGTGTCATAATCACCAACGGAACGACGCCGTCGGTTTCTTCCTCGGTTTCGTGCTGGATCAAAGATGCGATGGATATCCTATGGCGTCCCAGGATCCCGGCAATCTCGGCCATTACGCCCGGGCGGTCGTCGACGTTGAACCGGAGGTAGAACCGGCCGGGCACCTTGGCCGGATTGCGGACGGCCACCGGGGCCTGGCGGTCGTCGGACCAGAGGTCAAGTGTGCGGAAGGTAATCGCCATGCGGCCAACGGCCGTGTCGATCAGGTCGGCAACCACCGCCGACGCGGTGGGCATCTGGCCGGCCCCCGGGCCATGGAAGAATACCCGGCCCACCGCGTCGCCCACCACGCGGATCGCGTTATACGCCCCGCGGACCTCCGCCAGCGGCGTGCCGTGGCGAACCAGAGTCGGCGAAACGTGCAGTTCCAGCCCCTCCGGGGCCAGCTTTGCCACGGCCAGCAGCTTCACGCTGTAGCCAAGTTCCTTGGCGTAACGCATGTCGGGCAGTTCTGCCGTGTCGATCCCGGTCCGGGGGATGTCTCGCCAGTCGACCCGGGCGCCGAAGGCCAGGTGTGCCAGGATGGCCAGTTTTTGGGCGGCGTCGCTGCCGTCGACGTCCATGGTCGGATCGGCCTCGGCGTAGCCGCGCTGTTGCGCCTCGGCCACCGAAGCCGCATAGTTGCAGCCCTGCTCCTCCATCCGGGTAAGGATGAAGTTGCTCGTGCCGTTGAGAATCGCGTGGATCTCCTGCACCTGGTTCGCGGTGAGACACTCGCTTATCGCGGCGATGATCGGAATCCCGCCGCCTACCGCTGCCTCGAATGCGATCGAGCGGCCCAACTGCCGGGCCCGATCGAACAGTTCCGAACCGTGCTCGGCCAGCAGTGCCTTGTTCGCAGTGACCACGTCCTTGCCGCTTTCGAGCAGCTTGAGCATGATTGACCGGGCCGGCTCCAGACCCCCGATCAACTGGACCACCACTTCGATCTCCGGATTGTCGACCACCTTCGACAGATCGTCGCTGAGCAGCCCCTTGGGCAACTTCAGGTCGCGCGGCCGGCTCAGGTCCGTATCGACAATCTGCACCAGTTCGAGCGGCTTGCCGGCATGTCGGGCGATCCGCTCGCCGTGGTCCAGCAGCAGCCGGGCCACTCCCGACCCGATCGTCCCAAACCCCACAATCGCGACCTTGGCAGTTTCCATGAGAGAACCACTTTTTCGGCGGGTTACGACACGTAAACTAGCTGCATATTTTAGGGTGACACACCGCCACTGTAAAGCCGCGACCAGTGGTCGCGGGACAACCGCCGCCAATGGCGGCGGCTTTACACGAGAGGTGCAAATCGCCATACTTAGGACCCGCGCAGAAATAAGCTGTACAAATTGGTGGCACGCCCTGAGGAACGAAGGGCGTGGCAAGGTGCCCCAAACACGCCCTTCGCTGCGCTCAGGGACGTGCCACTCTTGGTGGAATTCGCTTAGAGAAGTACACACAATACCCGTTTAGCGGTCGCCGGCACGGCGACCAGACGCCCCAACAGACAAAGGACCGACCCATG
>JAUWHT010000028.1 GCA_030605745.1 Pirellulales bacterium
TAAGCTGCATGGGTCGGCCTCCTTGCCTGCGGGAATGTTTTGTGACGGTTGAATCACATGCTATCCCAAATTGGCCTGGAGGCCGATACCATTTCAGCTACATTTCGAGCCCGAAAATGTGCAAAACTTGAACTTAGGCCGGCATCCTTGCCCCCGGGACCGCAGTCCCGGGGCGTTGGGACTTTGACTGTTTGCCATTGACTCTTTCCAAATCAGGTAGGTTACCGAAGAACAATGGGCGGATATGCCGCTGGAGTATGTTTTCGGTGACATTCTTGGCGATCACACGGGCATGTTTCTCTAAGGCGTCGAGGAATTGCTCGCCCATATCGGCGGCCACCTTGTAGCCTACGTGCAAGAGTTGCCGCAAATTGTGGTTGTAGGCATCACACGACTGGTCGTGGCGGAGTGCCGAGGCAAAGGTTTCCCCGTTCCAGGAATCGACGGTCTCGGGTGCGGGCAAGGCGGCGGGGTCGATGTCGATCACCGAGGCGTAGGGGGCGCAGAGTTCGTCGAATCGGGACAGGGCGGTCTTGTAGATTTCCTTGGCAATTTCAAGCCCGTCGCCGCCGGCGGCAGCCAGCCCGATCAACTCTTCCAGCCAGGTGGTCCCGGCGGTCTTCAGATGCACGCCGGCGTTGAACCTGTTCAGTGCCCGGTGCATGGGACCGTATATCGAGAACTTGTCGCTGCCGGAGTGGACGCTCAGTTTAAGGTTCTCCGACAGGCCAAACTGTTCGACGGCAAACGCGATCACCGCCAGGTCTTGCTCGAACTCCTTGGCAAACTGTGCCACGTCGCCCACGTAGTCTACGCCCTTGTTGAACCGTCCGGTGAATCGGGGTGCAACGGTCTGAGCGGGAATCCCTTCGTCGGCAACCGCAGCCAGGATGAAAAACAACTCGACCGGCGTCTGCGGCCGATCGGTCTCGTCCATGGATACTTCAATCACCGGCGCATCGCCCGGCTTGGCCTTTTCAATGTGACGGTATATCCGGCCGGCTTGCTGAACGGCCGGAAGGTACTTCCGCGCCGCGTCTTCGATCATCGTCTCAGAGATATCAAACCCCCGGTCGATGCCGGGAATCTGAAGACGCCCGAGGTACTTCTTGCGTTTCTCGACGAACCGGGCCAACTCGTCGATACTCGGCTCGGCGCCGATCAGTTCGGCCACGTCGAGGGTGAAAAAGTCGCTCGAATCGAGGAACCCGTCGACCGTCTTGATCCCGATGTGATCGGCGTCGACGAAGTACGGGCCGGTCCAGCCGCGGGCCTTCACGGCCCGGTCGACCTCGACGCGGACGTCGCCGGGTTTGCTTCCGACGATTGTATGCTCGCGGTGCGACTTGTTCCACACCGGGGCGATCATGAGGCCCCGCTGCCTGGCCTCGATCAGCGCGTCGAGCTGGGCCGCGCCCTGGTGCGCGAAGCGGTCGCCGATTCCGATCGAGTATTTTGGCAAAAGCATTAAAGTACATTCCTACATTTGCTCATAGCCCCGCCCGGAAGGGCGGGGTTCAATATTCGTCGGTGCTTACAACCCCGCCCTTCTGGGCGGGGCTATTCCTTCAATAAAAAGTGCGGCGTTGTCTAAAACGGCTCCTTTCATTGTACGCAGATGAATTGCTGCTTCTCGCAAATCACCTCGTTTAGCCCCGGCGTCCACGCCGGGGAAGCTCGCCGCGTGGACGCGGCGGCTAAACACTTCCATTCACGTCGCCAGCTTCTTTATTAGCCATGCCATGTTGCGGGCGAGGTTCTTGACCGTTTTGATTCCTTCGGCGTCGTTGGTGACTTCGCCTTTCTGGTGACCGACGGCGACGTTCCAGTAGGTCGAGCCGGGGACGATCATTTCGCTGAGCAAGAAGAAGTAGTTCAGTTGCGCGAAGGTGAAGTTTTGTCCGGCCCGCCGGCCGACCACGACCGCCGCCCCTACCTTGTGCTGCAGGAAGTTGACATGGCGCCGGGCGACGTACCCGACCCGGTGCAACATGGCCATGAGCTGTGGGGTGGCCGAGCCGAAGTACACCGGCGAGCCGACCAGTATCCCGTCGGCCTCAATGAACCGCTCGATGATCCCCTCAAACGCCGGGTCCTCCTGAACGCACCGCGGCCGGTCTACCGAAGAGCAGCCTTCGCAGGCCCTACAGGGCTTGATCGGACGGTCGGCCAGGGAAAGGAAGTCTGTCTCTATGCCCTCCTCGGCCAGCACGTCCAGGGCAGCTCGAATAAGGATTTCGGTATTGCCTCCCCGACGGGGACTACCTGATATGCCGAGAACTTTCATGATTCCTCCGATACAGTTGTCCACAATCAGTGTACGATCGGCAGGATAGCAAACTGCAAGCGGCTAGTCAATCAGCATCCCTGCGATTGCTGCGGTCATGAACGCGGCCAGGGCGCCGCCGATCAGCGAGCGGAAGCCGTATTTTGCAAAATCCTTGCGGCGGGCCGGGACCAGGCCGCCGATGCCGCCGATCATTACGGCGATCGACCCGAAGTTGGCAAAGCCGCACAACGCGTAAGTGGCGATGGTCAGCGAACGCGGAGACAAGGTGTCCTTGACCTCGCTGGTCATCAGGTGTTGATAGGCCACGAACTCGTTGAAGATGGTCTTCTCGCCCAGCAACATTCCGACGGCCGGAGCGTCTTTCCACTCGACGCCCATCAGCCAGGCCAGCGGTGCGCCGAGCCAGCCGAGCATCCGTTGGAGGGTCAGCGGCTCGCCGGCAACGTCGGGCACCGGCGACAGTGCCCAATTGACCAGGTGTACCAGCGCGATGAAGGCGATCAGCATGGCGACGATGTTCAGTGCCAGTTTCAGGCCTTCGCCGGCCCCGCGACAGGCGGCATCCAGCAGGTTGGCGTCGGTGCGGGGGACTTCGATCTCGACCACGCCCTTGGTCGGCGAGTGCTCGGTTTCGGGGACCATGATCTTGGCAATTACCAGCGAGGCGGGTGCGGACATCAGCGAGGCGACCATCAGGTGGCCCGCGTCGGCACCCATCCCCGCATAGGCGGCCATCGTGCCCCCGGCCACCGTGGCCATCCCGCCGGTCATCATGGCCATTAGCTCCGAGCGAGTCATGCTCTCGAGGTACGGCCGGATTGTCAGCGGCGCGGTGGTCATACCGATGAACACGTTGGCCGAGGTGCACAGCGACTCCGAGCCCGAGGTGTCCATCACCCAGACCATCACCCGGGCCATCATCTTGACTACCCACTGCAAGATACCCAGGTAAAACAGCACGGCCGTCAGCGAGGAGAAGAAGATAACCGTCGGCAGCACGGTAATGACGAACGGCACTATGGGAAAGACCGACTTGTCCCAAAAGACCTCGCCAAAGACGAACTTCGCCCCTTCATCGGAGCAGGCGATCAGCCGGGTCACGAAAACCCGAGCGTACTCGAAGACCTGTTGCCCCGGCGGGCTTTTAAGCAGCAACAACCCGAGCGCCAGTTGCAATCCGACGCCGCTTAAGATCAACCGCCAGTTCATCTTCCTACGGTTGTCTGAGCACAACCAGGCCAGCATCATCATCGTCAGCAGACCAATCAGGCTAATCAGTCGTTCCATGGCGTGGTTGGTTCCAACTACGACAGCTCGTCCAGATCGATCTTCAGGAAATAGAGTGTCTTCTCGTCTTCCCAGGCTAGGTAAATCGCCTTGGCTTTTGCGTCATAGAATCCGTCCGGATACTGGGCAACCTTCGGAGCACATACGATGGTCCGTTTCAGATACCACGACTTCATTCCGTCGCTGCTGACCCACATCTCCAGTTGCGTTCGATGCCGGTGGAGGTTCCTGCCGGGGTCGGAGGAGGGCCTTTCACGGGGATTGTGAAATAGGACGATCCGCCCGTCGGGCAGGTTGATGATCCGCGACTTGGTGTCCGGGTTGGGGATGTCCGTCACGTACGGTTCCGACCAGGTCCGTCCGCCGTCGTCCGAATCGGTTCGCCACAGCCGGCAGGGACGCTTGGGCCCGTTGGGAATCCCGCGAATGAGCATGGCCAGCTTTCCATCGGGAAGTTGTGCAATCGCGTTCTCGAACAAGTGGACGGAAGGCGTGGGCCCATTGGGCGTTTTCTTGCAGATGCGGCCGTAGCGAGTGAACGACGTAAAATCGTCGTTCGGTTCCATCACGCCGACGTACCGGATATTGTCGGAATCCTGCCACGCGATCGGCAGCAGCACCCGCCCGTCGCGAAGCTGCGTCCCGTGGCGGACGTCCACGGCGAACTCGGGCTTCCGCCCCTTGCTGTCTCGGAGGATGACCCGATCCTCGGTGAACGTCCTGCCGTCCGGGCCGGTGCTCAGGACATGGTTGACCATGTTCCTCCAGCGGAACCCGCCGACTTTGGGGAACCAGAAGATGTGCGCCCGGTTCTTGTGCACGTACATCGAGGGTGCCCAGCATTGTTGGTCCGGGCGGTTGCAGACGACCTCGACATCGGACCACGTTTTTCCATCATCGTCGCTGCGAACGGCCCCCACCATGTTCTCAAGATATCCCTCGTACGGGCCCGCCGGTGTAAATCGCGCAGAAGAGCGAGCCGTCCGGCAGCCGGCGCAGGAGCGGCTCCCTCAACCACTCACAAGAGTAAATCTGCCTGATCGGGTTCTTCATGGGCCATCCAGAGTATTCTGCCTGTTGGATATCGCGGCCACAACGCGGCACCGGCAGCCTGTACGGCTTGGTCCAATCCCCAAGGTCCTTCCTGATCAAGCCGATCGGCGGCTTGGGACCGTTTTCCTCGGCAACGGCCGCGCTGCAAATGCAGGCCAGGGGAACAAGAACCAGCAACAAAATCGTGGTGCGACACACAGTACATCCTCCTTCTTCGAAAGGGACACGGTTGGCGGGCCGGGCCTGTCCCAGTCTGCCGTTGGCGCATGCCTTTAATACTAGTTGTCAGTTGTCAGTGGTCAATCAATATTACTCGAAAAATGGACGACTGACAACCGACAACTGGGGCTAAAGGTACGTGATTCCGAACTTCTTCATCTTTCGCCAGAGGGTGGTCTTGTCGATACCTAATTCGGCGGCGGTGTTGCGGCGATGACCGTTGTGCCGGCGGAGGGCTTCGACTATGGCGGCGGCTTCGGCCTCGACGAGCGGATTGGCCGGCACCGTAGGGGATCCTTGCAGAAGCTCCGCCGGCAGACACTCGACCTCGATGCGGGCGGTGCGGCAGAGGACCACGGCACGCTCGACGATGTTCTCCAGTTCTCGCACGTTGCCGGGAAAGTCGTGGGCCAGCAACACCCCCATCGCCTCTTCCGAGATGCCTTCGATCTGTTTGCCCTGTTGGGCGTTGAACTGCCGGATGAAGCGGTCTACCAGCAGCGGGATATCCTCGAGTCGGCGGGCAAGTGGCGGAAGCACGATCTTCAGCACGTTCAGCCGGTAGAAAAGGTCCTCGCGCAACGTACCCCGGGCGACCAGTTCCGCCAGCGGGCGGTTGGTCGAGGTGATGATTCGCACGTCGGTTTTCACAGTGGTCGTGGCCCCCAACGGTTCATATTCCTTCTCTTGGAGAACCCTCAATAGTTTAATCTGCAGAGCGGTGGAGATATCGCCGATTTCGTCGAGCAACATGGTTCCGCCCTCGGCCAGCGCGAACCGTCCGGGTTTGTCTTGCTTGGCATCGGTGAAGGCACCCTTCTTATATCCGAACAGCTCGGACTCCAGCAGCGTATCGGGCAGCGCGCCGCAGTTGACAGCCAGGTACTTCCGCTTGGCCCGCCGGCTGAGGTTGTGGATCGCCTTGGCGAACAGTTCCTTGCCCGACCCGGTGGGGCCCTCGATCAACACGGTGCTTTCGCTAGTTGCGATATCGGGCAGGATATCGAGGATGCGGCGGATTTCGTGGTTCTTGCTTATGATGTCCTGAAACGTGTAGCGGTCGTCGATCTCTTTGCGCAGCAGCTCGATGGCCGACAGGTCGCGGAACGTCTCGACACCGCCGACGATCTTTCCATTCTCGTCGCGAAGCACGGCCGTGCTGATGCTTACCGGAATCTGATCGCCGTCGCCGTTTAGGATGTTGATCGGCCGGTTGATAAGCTGCTTGCCGCTTTCGATTGTCCGGCGCAGCGCACACGATGTCTGGCAGATATTGGCGCGGAAGACATCAAAGCACTTCTGGCCGACAGCCTGCTGGCGGGAGATGCCGGTGATCTTCTCGGCCGCCCGATTGAACGACGTGATCCGCCAGTCGCAATCGACGGTGAACACTCCGTCGGCGATCGAGTCGAGAATCGTCGCCACCCGTTCGGGCGAAAGCTCGCCGGAACTGTCTGCCATCGGTTCCTTGCTCCCTGTTACCGCAACACGGTGACGGCCAGGCAGTAAGGATAGCACATTCCGGCGGTTCCGACAACGGCACACGGCAAGGCGGTGAGCACGGCGTCAGTTTCCATCAGCGGGCTGTTCGATGTTCTCATCGGGCGTTGTCACAGGCACCAAGGATTCGTCGTCGGTGAGCACGTACATGAGCATAGCCGCCAACATCAATACCAAGGCGAGCGCGGAGACCCACTTAGTGTACTTTCTCATACTCTTCCTCCAGCCAGGAACACGCATCGGCAATTTGCGACTTGTCGAAGTACTGTTGCTGGGCCCTTACGAACGGCCTTCCCAGCCTTGCCATCCACTCTTGCCACTTTTTGTCTCCGACAAGGGCGACACGCTCGATGTCGTTGCGGTGTTTGACGACGAACCGGAAATCATCCCATGCGGCATGTACGTCCCAGCCGTGAAAATCTTCCAGTTCGAGAAGTATGTGCACTTTCCCTTGTGCTTCGATGATCTCCTCAAGCTGAGGGATTATCTGCTTGTAGTCCTCATCCTTCAGCTTACCGGTCAACTTGAGCCAAAGAAAATTGCCGGCACTTTTGTCCTGTATCTCGATCATGATCTTTCTCCATTTGCGTTGTGATGGTTAGCAGGGGGTTATGCAGAGGTTCCGCCCGGCCCCTGCGTCAGGCGGTAACTTTCCTCTGAACTCTGCGGCGCCGTAGCGTCCTGTCAAGCCGCCGGGTGCAGAAACTTCCCGCAAGACCGTGTTCGGCCAGCCCGCGTCATGGCCGGTTCCGACAAGCACAGTCCTTCAGGGGGGGGCGGAGTCGTTGACGCTTCCGATAGTCGTTTAGCCGCCGGGCTTGCCCGGCGCGTTTGCGTTCGAGCGTATTGACACCTACCAACGCGCCGGGCAAGCCCGGCGGCTAAACGGTAAATCAGTTGAACCTAGCGTTGTAGTACTAGGTTCTCCGCCCGATAGAGAACGCATCGCCGAGAAACCGGCCGACACCATGATAGGTGCGAACACTTGGAGCGAAAATGATCGGTTTGACCTTTTCCATATCGGGCAGCCCGTCCTTGCCAAGCACAACTTCGTCGGCCTTGACGTCCATGATTTCACCGACGAATTGGGTGTGCAGGCCCAACTCGAAGGTGTGAAGCAACTTGCACTCCAGGATGAGTGGGAACTCCTGCACGTACGGTGCATCGACAAGCTCGCTTTTGGCGGCGGTCAGGCCGGCCGTCGAGAACTTATCCTCTTCCCGTCCCGAGACTATGCCGAAATAGTCGGCTTCTTTGACGTAGGTTTCCGACGGAACGTTGACCGTAAAGGCCTTTCGCCGGACGATATTGCCGTGCGAGTACGTGGCCTCTCTGAGTGAGACGGCAACACACGGGGGCGTGGAACAGCAAATACCGCCCCAGGCAACGACTGCCGCGTTCGGTTTGCCGTCCTGGTCGTAGTTGCCGACAAGCCAGACGGGTGTCGGGAAAACAATCGTTTTCGCTCCGATTGACTTTTTCATGGAGTATCTCCTGCTTAAGTTCGGTGTCATTTAACCGGGGGAATCCCCAAGTCCTGGCAGATCTTCTTGGCGAGAATATCCCAAATCTCGCGGTGCCTTGGCACGGCCGATCTGCTTGTCCTTTCCGAGTTCGACCACCACGAGTGCTTTGCGCCCTCCCGGAGGAGGAAGCAGCCGTGCTCTCTGAGGTGTTTGATGAACTGCTGGCGCTTCATACCGCGATGGGCTGCTCCTGGTAGTCGTGGTCAGCGGCCCGGATGGCCTCTTCCCGGTTGAGTTCGAGCGCCTCCTTTAGAGTGATCCTCAGCGTTTCGATTAACTGCTCGTGGCTCTTCTCCTGACAGTTTACCCCTGGGATCTCTTCTACCCAACCAATCCACCAGTCCCCGTCCTTCTTGGTTATCGCCGTATATGTATTTGGCATGTTGACTCCTCTCATCTCTGAGAATTATAGCCGTCGTGGTCCCTGCCGGTCAAGTGAAGCCCTGCGGCTCTGCGGGCGCGACCACCGGTCGCGGCTTTATGCGAAGCTGCAAGGGGGTTATTCCTCGGCCATGTAGGGGTAGCGGAAATTCGTGGGCGGCAGGAACGTTTCTTTGATGGTCCGTGGGGTGACCCAGCGTTCGAGGTTTAGCCAGCTTCCCGCCTTATCGTTTGTTCCCGAGGCCCGGGACCCGCCGAACGGCTGCTGGCCGACCACTGCACCGGTGGGTTTGTCGTTGATGTAGAAGTTGCCCGCCGCGTGCCGCAGCGCGTCCATCGCCCGGACGATCGCACTGCGGTCCAGCGCGAAGATCGCGCCGGTCAGTGCGTAGGGTGAACTGCGGTCGCAAAGCTCGAGTGTTTCCTCATATTCGCCTTCTGGATAAACGTAGACTGTCAGCACCGGGCCGAATATCTCTTCGACCATCGGCTTGGCCTGGGGGTCCTTGGCAAGGATGACCGTCGGCTCGATGAAGTAACCGGTCGAATCGTCGCAGCCGCCGCCGGCGAGGATTTCCAGGTCCGGGCTGCTCTTGGCGTAGTCGATGTAGCCGCTGATTGTGGCGAACGCATTGCGGTCGATCACTGCGCCCATGAAGTTGGTGAAGTCGTACACGTCGCCCATCTTGATGTCGGCCATCTCGGCCAGCATCCGGTCTTTGACCTGCGGCCAGATCGAATCGGGGATGTACGCCCGGGAAGCGGCCGAACACTTCTGCCCCTGGTATTCAAACGCACCGCGGACCAGGGCCGTTACCAAGGCATCGATGTCGCAACTGACGTGCGCGAAAATAAAATCCTTGCCGCCGGTCTCGCCGACGATCCGCGGATAAGCAACATACTTGCGGATGTCGGAGCCCACCTCGAGATAAATTGTCGAGAAGACCTTCGTGCTGCCGGTGAAGTGGATCCCGCCGAGGCCCACGTTACCAAGCGCGGCCGGGCCGATGATAGGCCCCGGGCCGGGCACCATGTTGATCACCCCCGGCGGCAGCCCGGCCTCGGCCAGGATCTGCATGATATAATACGCCGGCAGCACCGACGCGGAGGCCGGCTTCCACACCACCGTGTTGCCCATCAACGCCGGCGCCGTCGGCAGGTTGCCGGCAATCGAGGTGAAGTTAAACGGGGTGATCGCCAGCACGAATCCGTCCAACGGGCGATGCTCCATGTAGTTCATCACCCCGCTGGACGATAGCGGTTGATCGCCATAAACCTCTTGCATGAAGTGCGGATTGAACCGCCAGAAGTCGATCAGCTCACAGGCCGAGTCGACCTCCGCCTGGTGCGGCGTCTTGCTCATGTTGAGCATTGTGGCCGCATTGAGCGTCTGGCGGTACTTGCCGGCCAAAAGCTCGGCCGCCTTGAGGAACACGATCGCCCGGGAGTCCCACGGCATCCGGCCCCACTGCTCTCGGGCGTCGTTGGCCGCCTGGATGGCCTGCTCAACAAACAGCGCGTTGCCCTGGTGGTACTTCCCCAGCGAATGCCGGTGATCATGCGGATAGACCATCTCGGCCAGCGTGCCGTTGCGGACCTCCTGGCCGCCGATGATCATCGGCACGTCGACCTGCCGGCCGAGCATCTCGTCGAGCTTGGTCTTCAACTCGGCCCGTTCCGGGCTGCCGGGCGCATAGTCAAGCGCCGGCTCGTTGACCGGCTGCGGAACCTGGAAAATGCCGTTAAACATGGCTCTCTCCGTTACTGGGGTATCAAAACAAGGACTCTATATCACGCGCGCCGTGGATGACACGTTCCACCTCGATGCCATCGCTGAGGGGAACGTAGAAGATGACGTAGCTACCCGCGACAAATGCGCGTAGATTGCGCTGCAGGCTCTCGCGAGCCTCACCCAGCAGGGGATTGGCCGACAATAGCCGAAACTTCTCGTATAGCCTTTCGATCTCACGCAGTGCCGCGCTCGGATTATGTTCGGCGATATAATCCGCGATCTCGTCGAGGTCGATGTCGGCCTGCGGAGCGAGTCGGAAACTGTTCATTTGATATTGCGATTGCCTTCGATGCGCTGTTGCACTCGCTGCTTGAGTTGGTCAAACCGCTCACGAAGGGCCCGCTCATCGTATTCGGTGTACTCACCCCGGTCGAGCTGGTCGCGGCCGATCTGGAGTTCGCAGCGGAGTTGCTCCCGCCGGTGGTCGCGATCCGCCAACAGTCGAACCGCCTCCAAGAGCAGTTCGTTTTCGGAACCGTAATTGCCCGTGGCGAGTTCGTGCTCGACAAGCTGCTGAAGTTCCGGTGAAAGTAAGTCGGCCATGATTTACCAATCCCCCAATTTGCCTGAAAAACACCGCCGGGACCAGGAATTCTGGATGTTCAATCCCCAATCCCCAATCCCCAATATACCCGCTCCCTCCCCACCGCGTCAACCGCCGTCGGGCTGCCATGAAGGAATATAAGTTGTTGCCTTTGGAGGCTACTGGGCCGCTTCGAGGATGTCGGGCACGCGGCCTTCCTTACCGATGGCCATGATGTGTACCCCGTTGCACAGCTTTTCCTCGCGCAACTGCCGGATCATTCGGCCGGCGATCCGGATGCCTGCTTCGACCCTCTTGCCTTTTTCCGCGGCGGCCATTTCCTGGATCAGTTCGTCTGGGACGAAGATGCCGGGCACGTTTTTGTTCATGTAGCGGGCCATGCCGGCCGAGACCAGTAGCACGATGCCGGCCATGATCTTCACCTCATGCCGCCTTGTCTGATCCATGAACCGCTTGAAATTGCCCAGGTCGTAGATAGCCTGGGTTTGGAAGAATTGGGCCCCGGCGGCGATCTTCTTCTCGAATTTGAGCATCTGCGGCTCGATCGGATCGGCCTCGGGCGTGACCACCGCGCCGGGGAAGAAGTCGGTGGACCCCTGAAGCTCGTTGCCCGCCAGGTCTTTGCCGTCGTTCAGCAGGCCGACGGTCTGCAACAGTTGCACGCTGTCCAGGTCGAACACCGGCTTGGCCTGTGGATGATCGCCCACCGAGACGTAATCGCCGGTCAGGCAGAGCACGCTTTTTGTGCTCAACACCCAGGCCGAGAGCAGCTCTGATTGCAGGGCCAGGCGGTTGCGGTCGCGGCAGGTCAACTGGAGGATCGGCTCGCCCCCGCGGTCGAGGATCAACCGGCATACGGCCAGCGAGCTAATGCGCATGACCGAACTCTGGTTATCGGTCACGTTCAGCCCGTCCACCTTGTCTTTTAAGAGGTCGACGTGGGCGATCATTTCCGAGATATCGGTTCCCTTTGGCGGGCCGATTTCCGCGGTGACGACGAAGTCTTTCTCCTGGAAAGCCTGTCTAAATCCAGCGGCCATCTTGCTACTCCTCTTGCTGTTTCGCTTCCTTGAAGGCCTCGTGTGTGTATTTTCCGGGTTTGGTCATCAGGCTGTAGTCTTTGGGCGGCTGGATCTTTGCCAGGTAATCGAGCCGGCCGATCTTCTTCAGCTTGTTGTAGATTAGTGTCCAGGCGCAGTCCTTTTCGCCGTCGACCTCGCACTTGCCATGGTCGGTTCCGCCGCAAGGGCCGTTGAGCAGGTTCTTGGCGCAGATGGTCATCGGGCAGATGCCGCCGGTCTGATCGAGGATGCAATCCGAGCAGGCCGTGCAGCGCTGGCTCCAGATACCGGTGCCCTCGGCCACGCCGATGAACAGCGTGTTCAGCGCCGGCAGAACGATCTTCTCGTCGTAGCGTTCGGCCAGGAACTGGACGCCGGCCCCGCAGGCCATCGAGATAATTGCATCGTAATCATCCACGTACTTGGCCAGCGGGTCGAGGTACTCCTTGTCGCATTGGCGGGTGACGGTGATTTCATCGATCGTCCGCTGTTTGTTCTCCAGCTTGCCTTTCATGCGCAGCCCGGCGGCAAGCAGTTCGACCTCTTTCTCGCCGCCGGCCATGCACACGGCAACGCAGGTGCCGCAGCCGACGACCAGAATCTTGTCAAAACCCTGGATCATCGCGTCGATCTGATCCAGCGGCTTTCGTTCGGCAACAATCATGATTGTGCTCCTGATGCAGTAAGGGGCCGTAACAGGGTGGCACGTCCCAGAACGAAGTGATGGGCGTGGCACACGAGGAAACACGCCCTTCGCTGCGCTCAGGGACGTGCCACCCAATTGCCAATTCGATCAAGTTATTCTTTTACAGCGCCTAAGTTTAGCCCCGGCGTCCACGCCGGGAAATCACGCCGCGTGGACGCGGCGGCTAAACATTTTCATTGTGGTGAATCAATTTTCCGTGTTTGGCCTCCGGTAGCGGCGGATGTTCGTCGGGCGGCCTGGCGAGTTTTCCGCCCGCTTGTTGCCTGATCGTTTTTCGCAAGGGATTGGGTCCCAGCTCTCTTGCCCGCGCGGTCATCTGGTCGGCCTTCTCGGCGAACAGCGGGCCGGCCGAGGCGGGGATCTCGAAGAACTCCAGCCGCTCGGGTTCCAGGCCGATCTCCTCCAACAGCTTCTTGGTGTGTGCCACTGTGCGGATCGCCCGAAGATTGCCCTCGAGGAAGTGACAATCGCCCACTGCGCAACCGGCCACGTACACGGCGTCCGCCCCGTCCTCGAACGCCCGCAGAA
>JAUWHT010000359.1 GCA_030605745.1 Pirellulales bacterium
GTTCGCCCCACGATTTTTCCATCCCCGCCCGGCGTGGCAGGCGAGGCATGACTCGTTTCGCGGCTCGCGCACGATATGCAGTGAGAGCGTGCCGTCGGGATTGAACTTCGAAGCATCGTAGCTCACCTTCACCGGCGTGTCGGCTTTCACCGAACCGGTCACGGTAGCCAGACCAGCCCCCGCGGTCGCCGCCCAGCGGAAGTTCAGCGCTTGGATCTGTTTGTTTCGTTCGCCGATGTCGTACTCCGGCATGTGGCACAGGAGGCAATCGGCCTCCAGGACGCCAGTCTCGCTCCAACGGGCTTTATGGTAGTCGCCGTCAAAGTTGTTCTCGCCCCCGGGCGTGAAGCCGCTGGCCGGGTCGGCCATCCAGCGGTCGTAGCGCTTGCCATCGCGGTCCAGCTCGGCCACGCCGCCGCCTGGGTGGCATGTGGCGCATCCGGCGGTCATGAAACCGAACGACGTCAAGTCAATGGTCTTCGGCGACTCATTCTTCTTCGGCGACAGGTATCTGAACAATGGACCGGGTGTGGACCACGTACCGCCGTACATCCCCGGGCTGAGCACCCACTTACAGCGGTCCGCCTGATCCGGCGTCGGATCGTGCCCCTTCCCCATAGTGAAATGGTAGCCCTTGGTGATCTTCTCGTAATCGTGGCACTTCCCGCACGTCTGCTTCGGCGAGTACGGCCTGTCCGCGTTCGTGCCATGCACCGGGTCGATCACGTTGCCCTCTGCGTCGAGCAGATGGAAGGCCGGACAGGCCCCTACGGCGGAGCCAGGCTGCACCCCTCCCGAGAATGCCGGGCTCACCCACCCAACCAATAAGGGCAACGCAACCACAGCAAGTGTTATTATTGACTTTGCCACAATATCGATATATCGTCATACGACGATAGATTGACCCCAAAAAAGGTGACTTTTACCGGTCTCCAAAGTGTGTTTCAATGCACTCCATCAAGCTCACCAACTGCGTTTTCGCCACTTGGTAATACCTCCGACGTCCTTCCTGGCGACAGTCGAGGAAACGACAGCGCTGCATGAGACGCAAATGCTCAGAAGCCATGTGGCTTCGAATCTCGCACGCCTCGGCAAGTTCGCCGACGGTGTACTCGCGATGGAGCATCATCTGCACCATGCGAAGACGAGCGGGATGGGCAAGCGTCCGCAGGCACTCCGCTGCCTCCTGCAGAACGTCCAGGTCGATTAGTTGGAGTCTAGTGTTCGAAGACATGGAAGTCTGATTATATTGAAATATAACGATATGGCAATACCTTGCCCTTTACCACCAAGCTCAGGCGGATTTCGGCCAATTCTGCGTGAAACTAGCCATGCTGGGCAAGCTGGCAAGGAAAAAGGACATGGCCCGAATAGAGTTTTTGCATAATTCTCGATAATAGCCGGGGGACAATGTCCCGCGGGTGCATTGCCGCGACGCGTTGCGTCCCGGCTATTTTTTTGCGAAAATTACTTCAAACAGCTGAAATGCTGTGTGTCCAATCATTTTGGCAGCCCCCGACGTGTGGGTGGGAGCCTATTTGACAATGTTCGACTCGATCCGCAGATTCCTATTGCCGGCTGCCGTGCCGGTCTTGCTGTGTCTGGCCGATCGATCGACGGGCGCGGCCGAGCCGCCGGCGATCAATCCCTTCGGCCGGCGGCCGGCGCCGGTCCGCGAAGACGCTATCCCCGGCTATGTCGAACTCTCCGACGGGGCCGTCCACCCGGGAAATATCTATCTCACCCGCGACAAACGGCTGAAAATCTTCGATCCAACGCTCCAGCGTCAGCGGGAAGTGCCCTTGCGGGTGATCAAGCAGATCGAATGCAACGTGAAGCGCCAATGGATGGAGAAAGAGTGGAAGTTCAAGGAACTGGCACTAGACGAGAAGATGTACACCGGCCGTACGTACCCGACCGTCGAGTACCTGCACACGATCACCTTGCACGACGACCGCACGATCACCGGGCCGCTTTCGGCGATCGTTTACGTCCGGCCGTACATCTACACCCCTAAGGGCCCCAACGTCTATCGGCCGCAAGTGAAGCCGGAGAAATTCCTGCTGAACAAGCGAAACAAGGGGAAGATCGGCGAGAAGCCAAATTCACTCGTTTACGTCAAGTTGATTAAACTGGGAGAAGAGGCGCTGGCCGAAGGCCGAAAGAAGGCCGCCGCCCAGCGAGCAAAGTCACGATAGCGTTTAGCCCCGGCGTCCACGCCGGGAAATCCGGCGTTTAGCAGTTGTCTAAGAACAACTTCGCAGTTTTGGCGTGAAGAGAATAGCCCCGCCCGGAAGGGTGGGGTTGAAAACGTCGATAACTACGGAACCCCGCCCTTCCGGGCGGGGCTATGGGTAAATGCAAGAATGCGAAGTTGTTTTTGCTTAGCCCCGGCGTCCACGCCGGGAAATCACGCCGCGTGGACGCGGCGGCTAAACGGGGCACATATTTCAAGGCATCAACCCACCCATGTTCAATATATCCCTAGAGCATGGCTACGGCCTCTCCACGATGCTGGCGGTTGCCGCGGCGGCGATCTTGCTTTCCGGGGCGTTCTATTATCGGGCGTTCGGGATGCTGAAGCCCCGGCAGTGGCAGACCCTGCTGGCGCTGCGGGCGGCGGCGATTGTGCTGATCGTGTTGCTGCTGTTTCGGCCCGTGCTGAGCTACCACAAAGACCTCAAACAGCGACCTGCGGTGGTCTTTCTGCTGGACACCTCCTCCTCGATGAGCATCGCCGACGACGCCACTGGCGTCACCCGGTTCAACCAGGCCCGGCTCCAGCTCGAGAAATGGTGGGAGAAGCTCAAGGATGACTTTGACTTGTACCTGATCGAGTTTTCCGAGCGTGCACGGCCGCTGGATGGCGTCAAGTCGTTGCCCGGCCTTACACCTGATGGCAAGGCGACGTCGCTTTCGAGGGCACTGGTCTTCAGTACCAGGCTCAGGGACGACAAGGACCAGCCGGTCCGAGCCGAGGCGATCATCATGCTCTCGGACGGAATCCACAACTCGGCGCGGAATCCGCTCGAATCGACCGGCCGGATGCGGACACCGGTGCATACGGTGGGCGTCGGCGCCAGTCTGCGCAGCGACGTGTCATACCGCGATATCCAGGTTGCGGGCATCGAATGTCCGGACCGGCTGATGCTGAACAACATGGCCCGGATTACGGCTTCGGTCGAGGGCATCGGCCTGGCGGGTCGGGTGGTTCGGGTGATCCTGGAGGAGGACCAGCAGCAGATCGACCAGACCGAGTTGACGCTTGACCAGGTGGAGGGTGCGCAGGAGGTAACGTTCGATTTCCGGCCGACCGTTAAGGGCCGCCACAGCTACACGGTGCGCATTCCGCCGGCGACAGAAGAGAAAATCGAGGAGAACAACCAGCGGTCGGCCGCGGCGCTGGTGGTCGAGCCGGGCATTCGCGTGCTGTACATCGAGGGGACAATTCGGGCCGAATACGGCGCGCTGGTCCAGCGCTTTCTGGCCAAGGACCCCGACCTGGAGTTCTGCGCGTTGGTGCAGACGCGGCCGAACGTGTTTCTGCGGCGGTCGAACATTGCCGACCTGCAGCTTGACGCCATCCCCGCCGACGCCGAGCAGATCGACAAGTTTGACGTGTTCATCATCGGCGATCTGGACGCCTCGTACATCCGGCCGGCCCAGCAGGAACTCTTTGTCAAGCGGATACGCGGCGGGGCGGGGCTGGTGATGCTGGGCGGTTATCACAGCCTGGGTCCGGGTGGATATACGGGCACGCCGTTGGGTAAGGTCCTGCCGGTGCGGCTGGGCGGCCGAGAGGTTGGACAAATTACCGACCACTTCCTGCCGGTCCTCACACCCGACGGCGCCCGGCACCCGATCTTCGCCAACATCAGCGGGTTCTTCCCGACAGAGCAGCGAGAAGCAAAGATCACCGGGCTCCCGCCGCTGGACGGCTGCACTCGGGTGGAAGGCGCCCGGCCCGGAGCCACCGTGCTGGCCACGTTCGCCGGCGAGTCAGGCCCGGTGCCCGTGTTGGCCGTGCAGCCGGTCGGCAAGGGCCGCACGGCCGTCTTCTGCGGCGACACCACGCGGAAATGGCAACAGGGTCCCCGCGCACTCGACCAGCAGTCGCCCTTCCTGCGTTTCTGGGGCCAGATGGTCCGCTGGCTGGCCGGACGCGACGTGGCGGTTGAGGCGGGCGCCGGCATCGTCGCCGGCACCAACAAAGCACACTACGAACCCGAGGAACCCGTCCGCATCTCGGCCGTGGTCCGCGGCACCGAAGGCGAAGGAACCGGCAACGCCAAGGTGGAAGCCAAGATCCGCGGACCGGCCGGACGCCCCGACAAAGTCACACTGTCGGTCGCTCCCGGGCCCGGCGGCCACTACAGCGGAGAGTTCCTGCCCGAGGTACCCGGTGGCTACGAAATCGTCGTCGAAGCCCGCCTCGGCGAACTCATACTATCGACCGATAAGATCGCCGTGGAGGTCGGCCGACCGAACATGGAATTCGAGCGGCTTGATCTCGACGAGAAGCTGCTCGGCCGAATCGCCGCCGATACCGGCGGCCGCTACGTCCACATCACCACGGCCGAGAGCCTGATCGACCAGCTCGACCGCACCCAACGAAAGAAACGTCTGTACCTAGAAAAGCCGCTCTACTGGCCACCCCTGTTCTGGCTCCTGTTCGTCGCCGTGCTGCCACCCGAGTGGATACTGAGGAGAAAATATCAACTAAGATAGCTCTGT
>JAUWHT010000305.1 GCA_030605745.1 Pirellulales bacterium
AGGTTACCGTGGCGGGACGTTCTACCGGCAGCACTTTGCGAATTTCGGTGAGCCACTCGGGCGGAGCGGTGCGTGCGCGCTTCAAGGTGTCCTCGACCACGCCCTCGCCGAGACCAACGATCAGATACCGGCCTTTGACGCCCCAGGTAATCACCGGCGCGGCAGGGCCGAGCTTGATACGGTACCAGGTCTCGCCGTCGATCTTGACCGGTTGGGCAGCCTCGCGCAGGAATCTTTCTTGGTGTCTGCGAAGCGACGCTTTCAGTTGCGGCGCATCTTTGCCGGCACAAAATACCGCGCCGGCGCGGATGTCAAGTCCGGCAGGCGTAACCTTCGCGCTGGAAACAAACACCGCCGCCGGGTGCGTAAGCAACGTCTTGGCCCACTTCACAGCGTCATCGGCGGCAGCCTTTGCCTCCGGTCCATGCCGGCCGGCGGCCTCCCGCAGCGCAGACTTGACGAGCCGCTCGATCTGGCCGATCAGATGTTGCACTTCCGGCTCGGCCAGCAGCTTCTCAGTCTGATTGCTGTTATCCGGGTCGGGCACGGCGGCGCCGGACCAGGTCATGTAGAAGAGGCACTCCCCGGGCGCCACTTTGGCCATCAATGGATCTTCCGGCGCCGGCGGAATGCCCAGCGGAAGACCCATGCCGCTGCTGAGTGCCAGGATCGCGAACAATTTCCCAAAACCGTAACCGACTGCCTGCATAATCTTTCCTCCCTTGGGTAGGTTCCACGGACGGCAACCCGTGGGCTTGGACTCAGACTAAAAACATACCACGGTACGTAACATGGTACGTAAGCTTACCCGATATCGTCAGGTTTCACAAGTGTCCCCAGCAATCGGGCTTCAAGCGCCGAGAGATCATTCAATCGCCTCGCCACCTCGGCCGACGTTTTCCTTGGTAAACACCCGCGAGCCGAGCGTGATTGTCTTGGGGACCTGCTGACCTTCGAGGATTTTCAGCGCCACGTCGATTGCCTCGGCGCCGCCGGTGGGGTTCTGGAAGCAGGCGTCGAGGATGCCTTGTTTCACGTAGGCGACTCCTTCCTGCGGCAGCGCGTCGATGCCGACGAAGATGATGTCTTTCTCGCGTCCGGCGGCCTTGGTGGCCAGGTACGCGCCGTGGGCGGCCGGGTCGTTGTGGGCGTAGACCGCGTCGATCTCGTCGAACCGCGACAAGGCCGACGCCATCTCTTTCCGCGCTTTCTCCTCCGACCAGTTCGTGCCGGCCTCGAAGATCACCCGGTAGCCGGGGTCTCTTATGGCCGAGCGGAACCCGCTGTGGCGGTCCTGGGCGGGGGCGGAGGTCATCAGGCCCTTCAGCTCGACGATCTTTCCCTTGCCGCCGAGCCTGTTGGCCAGCCACAGGCCGGCGGCGCGACCGATCTTCTTGTTGTCGACCCCGATGAAGCAGGTGTACTTCTGGCCGATCAACGGCCGGTCGAGCACGATCACCGGGATGCCCGCGTCGAACGCCTTGGCCACCGGGCCGGTCAGCGGCTGGACCTCGTTAGGGCTGATGATGATCAGGTCCACTCCGTCGCTAATGAACTGCTCGATCTGTGTGCACTGTTTTGGTGTATCGTTCTCAGCGTTTTCGAAGATAACCTTCAGGGTCGGGTGTTTTGCGGCGGCCGCCTTGATATCGGCGTTCATCTGCACCCGCCAGGGCTCCTCCAGGTTGCACTGGCTCATGCCGATGGTGTAGCCCTTCTCGGCCGCGTGCGGTGGTTTGCCTGCATCCGGATGCACGGCCTTGTCGGACTGACCGCAGCCGGCCAGTAACGCGAGCAGAACGATACTCGCACCGCGGTGGAAAGTCGCTTGGGAAATATGCAGTCCTACCATCCGAGCCACCAGCACGATAAGATAAATCTGTGCCGTGAGTGCTTCGACGGCGGCAAACATGCGGGCAACCGGCGACGTGGGGACTATGTCGCCGTATCCGAGCGTCGTCATCGTTACGAAGCTGTAGTAGAGGGGGACGATGGACTCTTCGGTGCCCAGCCGCATCAGCTCACTTTCACCGTCTGTCGCAACAGTGAATGTGAACGATCGCGAATCCAAAATGTCAAGCACGGAATAGATGCCCGACCAAAGCACGCCCAGTAGCAAGTAGACGCACACCGACGCCCAAATCGTGTTGGGAGTAACGCGGTCGGTGGCAAACAGAAACCTGAGAATGACCACAACCGTATAACCCAGAAACAAGATATCAAGCACGTACATTGCAACTACGACGCCCTCGCGATCGACCAGCAGGCTGAGTGCCTGCAAGCAGACCGCGGGCACTGCCAGCGACAGTGCGATGATCGCCGTAACGCGGCTCTCGCAGACTGCGAACACCGCCGAGAGCAGCATCAGAGTGAACATGGCAGTCATCGTCATCCGCGAGAGTCCCGGGTACAGACCTGGCCCCAGCACACTCACAATCGGTGCAGAAAGCAACAGCAGCGTGAGCGCGCCGAGCAGAATGGCAAAGCGATGGCGATGCATGTGTTATTGCCTCGGCGAGGGTATCCAAGCCCATTTGAAGCAGTTTTGGTAGTTCCAAATTTGGCCAGAACTAGCCTGTAAGCGTCCGAGTGGCCACCACCGGGCTTGCCCCGGTGGAGCCATGATTGGCAACTACAGCAAGTGCGAAA
>JAUWHT010000380.1 GCA_030605745.1 Pirellulales bacterium
GGTCGGTGGGGATCGCCGCCGGTCCGCTGCTGGCCGGACTGGTGTTAAACACCGGGGCCAGTTGGCAGCAATACTACCTGCTGCTGAGTGTGCCCGGCGTCCTGCTGGCGGTGTTGCTGATGTTGCGGCTTTCGCACCGGCAGGAACAATCTCGCACGGCCGCCGGGAACCCTTCGGCCGCCGACGGCGAGGACGACGCCCATTGGCCGTCGTATTTCATGCTGATGACACTGACTAGTCTGGCCGGATTCGTCTATGCGGCGATCCTTAACTTCCTGCCACGTTACCTCGATGGGGCCGGGCTCAGCATCGTTCATGTTCCCAAGGAAAGCCTTCGCAACTATCTGACCGCCGCGGTGCTCTTGTTGGGCATCCTGGGCCAGTACACGGCCGGGCGAATTGCCAAGCCGACAACCTTGGAGCCGCTTTTGGCGTTTGCATTCGCCGCCGCCGCACCGTGCGTGTTCTGGATGGGATTTGCGCAAGGGACGGCCCGCATCTGGGCAGCCGGGCTGTTCTCGCCGCTGTTTTTTATGAACCAGCCGCTGCTGAACAGCCTGATAGCCAAGTATGTTCCCCGGCGTCGGCGGAGCCTGTGCTACGGGCTGAGTTTCACATTGGGTTTCGGGATCGGCAGTTTCGGCCCGAACTTCGCCGGCCACATCCAAAGCGACCCGCTGCTGTACGGCTCGCTGTCCGCCATGCTTTGCGTGGCCGCCACGCTGGCGTTGATCCTTTGGCGCTGGCACGGACCGGTCAGCGATACGGACGGCACGGACGAGGCGCTGCTGTAAAGGAATTGAAAATTGAAAATTGTCAATTGCAAATTGTTGAGATGCGATTGACCAACTCATCGTGCTGTGCTATAATCAGGTAACAATGTAGGGTTGGGAAGAGGGGGGAGAGGAGAATGGCGTGGAGTACGACTTGGTAACCTCAGCGAACCTGGCGTGGTGCAAAAAAACATGGAAACAGTAGCCCTAAAGGCGGCACAAGAGCAGGTTGACTTCTACAGCAGCCAAACGTCGGAACTGCTCAGTCGGCATGACGAAGCGATGGAGTGCCGTGACTGCGAGGACCTTCTCGAACTCGGGATTGGGGCATTCAAGTGGATTAGCCGTGCGGAGGAGAGTTGGCGGTCCAAAATTTACGACGGCGAGGCCGCTTTCGATAGCGAGACAGACAAGGCGCTTACCACCTTGTACGAAGCATGGCTAAGGTCCTACGAGTGTGCGGAGCAGAACATCGGCGCTCAGATTCAGCGCGGATACTATCCCGACAATCTGGACAAGTTCCGTGCATGTTGCGAAGAGGTGCGGGATATTGTCGAGCAACGTGCGCTGGCCGAAGCTGCCCGTCAGACGCGATTGAACTGCCCGGACGAGAATAGTTGGTAGCCGGCGATAATGCCGGTGATTGGCTTCAGCCGCTTGGTGGTCGTATCTACATCGACGCCGAAGTTTTCCAGCGCCGTGGCACCGATCAGGTAGAGCGAGTCTTTTGGGGCGAAAATGACCGGGCAGGTCAGCGTCTCTTCAAGTTCGTGGACCGTAAACAGGGCCTCCCCGAGAAGCCGGCGATCGCGCCGCCCGTCGGCCAGAATCAAGTCACGGGTACGAAGCGGCGCCAGGCCGATCTCTTCCAGCCGATTCTCCGGCACGAATGAATATAGCGCTCCCGTATCAACCCAGAACTCCTCCTCGAAGAAACGCTTCGGATCGGCCGGATTGGTAATCTTCACGAGGACTTTGAACATGCCCATGACGAATCTCCTTCAGGACTGTTATTATACGGTCGTTCGCGGCCAGTGGAACCGCAAGTCTGGCCCGGCGGCTGTTAGCCGCCGGCTATTGACGAGTGGGTATTTCGACAGAGAGGTGCGTAAGTGGTTTCTGCGTAAGCAGTTGTGTCATTTCGCCGAATTTCGATTCATCTTGTCCCTTCGAACCCTGTCCGCTAGAATGCCCGTCCTTGTTCCTATCTTGCATTGGAATTCCCTATGTCCGCGGAACGGAAGCCGCAGGCAGAACCGTCGCTTTTGGCGTGGCCGCTGGGTTGGCTGACCCGGCTGGTGCTTCGATTTCCCGTGCCCACCGTGGTTCTGGCGGTGGCGGCCGCGTTGGTTGCGCTGGCGCTAAGCGGCAGCCGATTGGGATTCCGCACCAGCCGGCTGGACCTGCTCAGTTCTGATTGCAGCTACAACCGGCTGTGGATCGAGTACATCGACGAGTTTGGCGACGAAGACGACGTGGTTGTAGTGGTCGAGGGCCCCAACCGCGAGGTGGTCG
>JAUWHT010000041.1 GCA_030605745.1 Pirellulales bacterium
CAGGCCAAAGGTCAAATCAACCTGCCCCGAAAAATCGCTGCGTATGGGAGCGTCGGCTAAGTGCTGTTTACCTGTGCCCCGTTGCAAGGGTGGTGGGAGCGGCCTTAGTTCGGCGTTCCCTTTTTTGTTGCGCGAAAAAACGTCCTAAGAAATGAAAGATTCCGTGCCTGTCGCGGCGTACCTGCCCCGCGCCCGATGGTGCGGAAGCCCTCGCCCGCCCGGACCCTTGACCCACTTTGATAATACAACCGAGATGGTCCGGGAGGCGGGGGATATTCCTTTGCGGCATTCAGCATTCACGCGGCATCCATCATTCCGCATTCCGCATTCCACATTCATCATTCATCGTTGCTCCTACCCCACGTCGCCCAACTCCAGCGCCTTGCCGTAACGGGCCAGCATCATGTGGCGGAGCTTTGCGTGCTGGTCTTGCGAAAGGCCGGGGTCGGCTGCGGCCAGGGTCTGGGCGTCGCGGTGGGCTTCGTCTAACAGTTCCTGGTCGCGTAACAGGTCGGCGATGCGAAACGGTGGCAGGCCGTGCTGCTGGGTGCCGAATAGATCGCCCGGGCCGCGAATCTTGAAATCGGTCTCGGCCAACTCGAACCCGTCGGTAGTTGAGGTGAACGCCTTGAGTCGCTCGGCTGCCTCCTCGGTTTTGGGATCGGCAAACACGCAGCAGAAGCCGGGAAATTTTCCGCGGCTGATCCGGCCACGCAACTGGTGCAGTTGCGCCAGGCCGAAGCGCTGGCCGTCCTCGATCGTCATCAGCGTGGCGTTGGGGACGTCCACGCCCACCTCGACCACCGAGGTACACACGAGCACCTGGATCCGGCCGCTGCGGAAGTCGTCCATTACGGCGTCCTTTTCGGCCGGGTCCATCCGCCCGTGGATCAGCCCAAGCCGGAACGCTTCCAGTTCGCCGTTGGCCAGCGTCTCGTAGGTTTCATCCAGGCTTGCGGCCGCTGCTTGCTCCGATTCCTCGACCAGTGGCGTGACTACGTAGCCCTGTCGTCCTTCGCCGAGCTTCTTGCGGAAGAACTCCCACCATCGCGGGCGTTTGTCCTCACCGGCCAGGTAGGTGTTGACCTTCTGCCGGCCCGGCGGCATGTCGCGAAGCGTGGAGACGTCCAGGTCGCCGAACAGGGTCATGGTCACGGTACGCGGGATGGGCGTGGCGGTCATCACCAGGTAATGCGGATCGGGCCCGGCCTGCCGCAGCGTGGCACGCTGGCGGACGCCGAACTTGTGCTGCTCGTCGATCACCACCAAGGCCAGCTTCTTAAACTCGACGTCGTCCTGGATGATCGCCTGGGTGCCTACCACAACGTCGATCTCGCCGTCGGCAATCTGCCCCAGGATTACACTGCGCTGTTTGGGCGTCAGTCCGCCGATCAGTTGCGCGCGGCGAACCCGACTGTGGGAGAGCAGCTCCTCGAGCGTCAGGGCATGTTGCCTGGCGAGCACCTCGGTAGGGGCCATCAACACCGCCTGGTAGCCGTGGGCAACGGCAAGCAGCATCGCGTAGACCGCCACCACCGTCTTGCCGCTGCCCACGTCGCCCTGAAGCAGCCGGTTCATCGGCAACGGGGCACCCATGTCGGCGGCGATCTCGCTGATCGCCTGCTCTTGCCCGGCGGTCAACTCGAACGGGAACAGCCGCCGGATCCTGGCGTCGATCCTGGCGGTGGCCTCAAGCGACGGGGCCTGCCGCTGGTCGTGCTGCTGTCGTCGCCTGATGGCCAACGCCAGTTGCAGAATGAACAACTCCTGGTAAACGAACCGCCGCCGCGCCCGAGCCAGGCTTTCGTGGTCACTGGGAAAATGTATCTCCGGCAGCGCGCGGCGCAGCGGCCAAAGCTGGTGGCTGTCGAGATACTCGGCCGGGAACACTTCGTCGAGCAGTTTGGTGTACGTCTCCAGCGCACCGCAGACAATCTTGCGGAGCTGCCATTGCTGGAGTCCCTCAGTTAATGGGTAAACCGGGAAGATTTTTCCGGCCGGTGCCTGTTCGTCTTCTGCCAGCGTCTCGATCCTGGGGTGGCTCATTTGCCAGACCAGACCCTCGTGTCTCGGTTTGCCCGAGAGCATTACTCGCTGGCCGAAGGAGAACTTCTCTCGCATAAACGGCTGGTTGAACCAGATCGCACGCAGATGCCCGGTGTTGCAGCGGACCAGCACGCCGAGCACCGAGCCGCCGGAGCCGGTCGAGCGGAGTTCGATTTCTTCGACCATGCCGTGGACACTTTGCAGCCTGCCCTCTTCCAGTTGGTCAATTTCGCGCTGGTCGGTCAGGTCCTGGTAGTCGCGGGGGAAACAGAACAGCACGTCGCGTGCGGTGAACAGCCCCAGCCGCCGCAGCAGTTCAACCCGGTGCGGTCCAACCCCCTGGAGAAATTGCACCGGCGTGGCCAGCAGTTCGGCAGGCGATTTCTGGGGTGCGTCCATGCAGGTATTCTAGCGGGGATGGAGAAAAGGGTCGAGATATTGCAAATTGAGAATTAAGAAACCAATTTACAATTTGCGGTAGTGCCTCACGATGTTGGCAAGGATTTCTTGGGTTTATAGCGGTCTAATACTGATGTTAGAACATTTTCTCGTTGTTCGGCCCAGTCCTCTCGCTGCAGGTCGCTGACATGAGCCGGATACTGGATGTAC
>JAUWHT010000024.1 GCA_030605745.1 Pirellulales bacterium
CAATAGTGTGGTGAACAAGTACTGTACAAGATGCGCGCACGGCGCGCAGAAGTTACAACGATAGACTCTAACCCAATCAAACAACTACTCTACTTAGCCGTTACACCAACCTGCGGAAAATCGGGCTTGCCCGGCGCGTTAGTATTTCGAGCCCATTGACCACCAAACTGCGCGCCGGGCAAGCCCGGCGGCTCAACTACCCGCGCATACCATCATCGCGGCCACTCTTCCAGTCTACCACCGATGACACAATGGGGACAATCAAACGCCTTCGCCGTCTACTCATGGAACCACTGGGGATGAGCACGCGCCCCCTAACACCCCATAAAGCCGCGACCGTTGGTCGCGTTGCTGCCTTGGCGCGACCACCGGTCGCGGCTTTATGGATGGGCGCAACCACCGGTCGCACGGTTGTCCCGGCGCGACCGTTGGTTGCGGTTTTATGGTTTGTCGAAGGCGGCGTCGAAGGATACTTGGCTGGGCTCGAAGTCGATGTTGCGGACGAACTCGCAGGCTTCCATCGCGCCGTGGTCGCGGTCCATGCCGGTGTCTTCCCACTCGACAGAGAGCGGGCCGGTGTAGTGGGCCTCGTTCAGCGCGCGGATGATCTCCTCGAAGTTCACGCTACCCCGGCCCAGCGAGCGGAAGTCCCAACCGCGACGCGGGTCGCCGAAGTCCAGGTGGCTCGATAGAATCCCGCTGCGACCGTCCAGCGTGACAATAGCGTCCTTCATGTGCACGTGGAAAATCCGATCGGGGAATGCACGGATGAACTCCACCGGGTCGACGCCTTGCCAAATCAGATGGCTGGGATCGAAGTTGAAGCCGAACTCCTCGCGGCCGTCCAGCGCTTCGATCGCACGCTCGGCCGTGACCAGGTCGAAGGCGATCTCCGTTGGATGCACCTCGAGGGCGAATTTTACACCGCACTCGCCGAACACGTCCAAGATCGGGTTCCATCGCTCGGCCAGCAGCTTGAAGCCGTCGTCGATCATCTCCGGCGGGACCGGCGGGAAACTGTAGAGCAGGTGCCAGATGCTCGAGCCGGTGAAGCAGTTGACCACCTCGACGCCGAGCCGCTGTGCTGCCCGGGCGGTGTTCTTCATTTCCTCGGCAGCCCGGGCGTTCACCCCTGCCGGATCGCCGTCGCCCCAGACCCGAGGAGGCAGGATGGCCTTGTGCCGCTGGTCGATGATGTCCAGCACGGCCTGGCCGACCAGGTGGTTGCTGATGGCAAACACCTGCATATTGTGCTTATCGAGTGTCTTTCGCTTCTTGGCGCAGTAATCGTCCTCGGCCAATGCCTTGTCCACCTCGAAGTGGTCGCCCCAACAGGCCAACTCAAGTCCGTCGAAGCCGAACTCGTCGCACTTGCGGGCCAACTCTTCCACTGGCAGATCGGCCCATTGCCCGGTGCACAAAGTTACAGGTCGTGCCATTTCAGACTCCTTTTGCATTATGTTTTGGGGAGGGTTCGGGCGTAGGTTTCGGAAACCCGACCAAGGCGCCCGAGGGTTACCGGCCACTATTTTGACAGATTCGGGACCGTCTGCAACCGGGGCACCGTGCTATAATTTCTCAAACTGTAAACGCTAGTATTTGGAAACAAGGGACTCGGGGTTCGGGACTTGGGGTTCGGGGCTGGAGGATTGCACTGAACATCCCGAGCCCCGAGTCCCTAATCCCTAGCCCCTAATGAAAGCGAGCGATGGTGGGTTCATGCGAGTTTGCCGGTTTCTGGTTCTGTCGATCGTGTTGATGTTGCTTGCCGCGGGGGGGACGCCGGCTGAGGCTGCCGGGCGCGTGCGGTTGGAGTTGGTTGGCGAGGGGCCTGGGGCGGCGCTGATCTTCCAGGAGTGGGCCCGGGTGCTGGGCCGGGCTGGTGTGAAAAACGTGCGGATTCGCACCCGCCGGCCGACCGACAAAGTGGGGATCGAAGTCCGGGGTACGGAAAACAGCCCGCTTTATGTGGTCACCGGCGTGCTCCGCTCGCGCGACGAGTTGCTGCTTCCGAGCGGCAGGTTCCGGCGGCGCGATGCGGCCCGGCTGGCACACTGGCTGGACGATCTGGCCCGGCACGGTCCGGCGGCGGATCGGGAGCAGCCGTCGGCCTTCGGGCTCAGCAGCAAGCAGTTCGAGCAGGTGCGGGCGGATCTGTCGCAGCCGGTTGGCTTTTCGACCGCGGGAATGGCCCGGGGCGAGTTGGCCGAACGGACCGGCCGCCACTTGACGCTGCCGCTACAAATCGATCCGGCGTTGGCTCACACGCTCAATGAAGACAAGCTGCGCGAGGAATTGTCTGGCCTTTCGTGCGGCACCGTGTTGGCCTACGTGCTGCGGCCGATGGGCTACTGCCTGGTCCCGCGCGTGACCGATCGAGGGCCCGTGTATGCGGTGACTAAGGCCAAGCCGGCCTTGGAAGTATGGCCGATCGGCTGGGAGCCAGAGAAACCCCGCCGGGAAGTGCTGCCTGCATTGTTCGAGTTCCACAACGTCAACATCCGGGGCGTTTCGGCCGCTACCGCGCTTCGGGCGATCGGCAAGCGGCTAAAGGTCCCGGTGCTGCTGGACCACAACGCCCTGGCCCGGCACGGTATCGACCCAAACAAGGCAGTAGTATCGCATCCCCGCAGCCGGACAACCTACAGCATCGCGCTGCGGAAGCTCCTTTTCCAAGCAGGGCTAAAGAGCGAGTTGCGCGTGGACGAAGCCGGCCGGCCGTTCCTCTGGATCAGCACCATTAAGCCGATGTGAAGGCACCTTGTGGGAGGCGACTCTGTCGGCGACTGGTCGCGGTTGATGGTTCCATCGCCGACGGAGTCGCCTCCCATATCATCAGTCGCCGACGGAGTCGCCTCCCACAAGTATAGCCTCCCACAATCATATCAGCGCGTCTAACTCTTCGACCAGGCGGTTGAATTGGTCCAGGGCGGTATCGACGGCTGCCGGTTGTTCCATGTCGACGCCGGCGTTGCGGAGCAGGTCTAGCGGGTCTTTTGAGCAGCCGCCGCCGAGGAAATTGAGATAGTTGTTCAGCTCTTTCGGGCCGCCGCGGGTTACGCGCTCGGCCAGCGCGATGGCGGCCGACATTCCGGTGGCGTACTTGTAGACGTAAAACGCCTGATAGAAGTGCGGGATACGCAGACACTCCAGGTCCAGTTCGTCGTCCAGCGTGAAGTCAGGCCCGAAGTACTGGTTGAGTAACTCGTGATAGATTTCCTTGAACCGATCGACGGTGAGCGGTTCGCCTGACTCGGCCGTTTCGTGGGTGATCTTCTCGAACTGGGCAAACATCGTTTGGCGGAAGATGGTTGCCCGCATGGCGTCGATCTGGCGGTTTACCAGGTAGGCGCGGTGCTGATCGTCACGGGCGTTTTTCAACAGATGCCTGCTGAGCAGTTGCTCGTTGAAGGTACTGGCCACTTCGGCGACGAAGATCGCGTAGTCGTAGTACTGGTAGGGTTGCTTGCGGGCCGAGAAGTAGCTGTGCATCGAGTGGCCCGCCTCGTGGGCCAGTGTGAACACGTGGTCGAGCACGTCCGCCTGGTAGTTCATCAGGATGTAGGGGTCGGCGTCGAAGGACCCGCAACTGAAGGCCCCGCTCTGCTTGCCGCGGTTTTCGTAGCGGTCGCACCAACAGCCGTTGAGTCCCTTTTCCAGCGCCCCGCAGTAGTCGCTGCCCAATGGCTGAAGCGCGTCGATCACGGTCTTCACGGCCTGTTTCCAGGTGTGTCGGGTTTGTAGGTCGGCCAGGACCGGCACGTAGGTGTCGTAATGGTGGATCTGCCGCAGTCGCATTTTTCGGCGGCGGACGTCGTAATACCGGTGCAGCGCCGGCAAGTGCTGGTGGACCGAGGCAATCAAATTGTCGTAGACCGACACCGGGACGCGGTCGGGAAACAGTGCCGCCGCCAAGGAACTGGGATGGTTGCGGGCTCTGGCGTAGTAAATGTCGCACTGGATCGAACCGCCCAGCGAAGTGGCCAGCGTGTGCTGGTGGTCGGTGTACTGCCGGCAGTATTTGTGGAACGCCGCCTTGCGAACGCTCCGCTTGGGCGAGTGCAGCAGTGCGCCGTAGGTGGCATGGCTCAGTTCGACCCATTGGCCCTGCTCGTTGCGGACCGTGTCGAACTTCATATCGGCGTCGTTGAGTTGCCGGAAGACCTGGCCGGAGGTCTGGGCCATTTCGATCTGCATCGCCAGCAGCTTCTCTTCCTTTTTGCCCAGCGTGTGCGGCTTGTGGCGGATCAGCCGCTCGAGCATCAGCCGGTATGGGGCCAGCCGCTTGTCGGCCAACAACTTCTTCAGTTTGGCAGTGGAGATGGCCAGGATTTCCGGGCGGATGTAACTGGCGGCCTGGGCCGCGCGGCTGGCGGCGTTGGTAAACCGGCCCCGCATCCGCTGGTACTTGCCCTCGGCCGTATCCTCGGCCGTTTTCAGAAAGGCATACGTCCCCAGCCGCTCGCCCGCGCGATCGAACTCCAGGTCGAACTTCAGACACGCGGCCAGCGTCCCCACGTCCTCGGCCAGCTTGCCGCGGTACTTGGCATAACCGGCAATCCGCTTCTCCCACCTGGTAAACGCCTTTTCCCAAGTCTGGTCGTCGGCAAACAGGCTAAAGAGGTCCCAGGTGTCGGACGGCTTGACTTTGCTGCGGGGAGGGAGTTGTTTGAGGTTTTTCATCCGTGAATCCTTTGGGGGATTGGGGATTAGGGATTAGGGATTGGTAAGACTTTAGCGGAATACGGTTCTCGCGTGATTCTCGCGGGCGGACTAGCCGGGGGACAACGTCCCGCGGATGCATCACCGCGACGCGTTGCGTCCCGGCTATTGTGCCCTAATCCCCAATCCCTAATCCCCAATCCCCAATCCCTAATCCCTAATCACCACTTTATCAGCACGGTTCCCCAGGCCAGGCCGGCGCCGAAGCCGCTGAAGAGGATGTGGTTGCCCTGTCGGATGCGGCCTTCGCGGAAGGCTTCGTCCAGTGCCAGGGGGATGCTGGCCGACGAGGTATTGCCGTAGCGTTCGAGGTTGTTGAAGACCTTTCCCGAGTCGATCCCCAGCTCTTTGACCGCCGAGTTGATGATCCGCATGTTGGCCTGGTGGAAGATGACCAGGTCGACGTCGTCGAGTGTCATATCGGCCGCCCGCAACGTGTCGGCAATCGTTTCGCGGAGCATACGGATGGCCCACTTGAAAATGGGCCGGCCTTCCATCTGGAGGAAGTGGCGGGTATCGCCGTTGTTGCTGGCTTCGGAGAAAGGCAAACGGCTTCCGCCCATCGGACGACACAACAACTCCGCTCCGGAACCGTCCGATCCGACGGCGTACGCGAGCAGCCCCTGGTCCTTGCTTCCGGGCGCCAGGAGCACGGCGCCGGCCGCATCGCCGAACAGCGGGAAGGTGTGCTCGTCGTCCGGGTTGACCACCCGGGAATTGCAGTCGGCCCCGATAACCAACGCCAGCCGGCTGCAACCGGTCGCCACGAACTGCATCCCCGTGATCAGCGCGTAGACGAAACTCGCGCATGCGGCCTGAATATCCATCGCCGGAGCGCACAATCCGAGCTGGTCCTGCACTAGGCAGGCGGTCGCCGGCAGCAACATGTCGGGGGTAAAGGTGCCCAACAGCACCAGGTCGATCTGCTGTGGATCGACGCCGGCGTCTTCGATGCACCGCCGGGCGGCCTCGACCGACAGATCGCTGGTGGCTATGTCCGGCTCCGCATGACGACGTTCGAGAATCCCCGTCCGCTGTACGATCCAATCGGCGTCGTAGCCCAGCGCGGCGAGGTCCTTGTTGCGAATCAGGTTCTGCGGAACACTGCTGCCGATCCCCACCACCTGGACACCCATCAGGGTTCCGATCCGGGAACGCTTTGTTTGCAGCTTGATCTCGCTGGTTCGCATGGGTTCGCGGGGCATGGAGTTATCTCTAGTCGAGGGCCACCGGGGTGACTGCCTTTGTTGGGGTGGCAGTTAAACTGCCACCCCAACAAAGCAGACAACTTCCAGTATAAGTGTTTCCGAGCAGGTTTTCAAGCTCCCACCGGTATTTCCAACAATTGCAGAACGAATAGCCTCTGGGGGGGTGTACCTGTGGCTGCCTACCCGCTATAAGAATGATGTCTAGTTTCTGACCTGAAGACCGCAGAGTACAACATGTGCATTATGGCCATCCTCTACCGTACCGCTCAGCGGGCTCCCATTCTGGTGGTGGCTAATCGAGAGGAATTCTTCGATCGTCCGACACAGGCTCCGAAGATTCAGCCGGGCAGCCCGAAGGTAATCTGCGGGATTGATCTGAAGGCGGGGGGGACCTGGTTGGGAGTCAACCAGTTCGGCATGTTCGCCGCGGTGACCAGCCGGCGGAAGACGTTGGTGCCGGCCGAGCCTCGGTCGCGCGGGCTGTTGTGCCGCGAGCTGCTCGAGTTGCCCACCGCCAAAGAAGCCGCCAAACATGCGGCGGCCGAGTTGGCCACCGACTCCTACGCCGGGGCAAACTACATCTGCGCCGACCGAGACTACGCCGCAGTCGTCTACGGCGGCAACCACGTCGAGGTGGTAGAGATGAAGCCCGGCCTGCACCTGATCACAAACGGTGACCTGAACGATCCTCACGACCAGCGCCAGGAGTTTGTCCGCCGGATGCTGAGCTTGCACACGCTCGACTCGGCGGTGACCTTTCTAGCGGTGGCCAGCCGCGCCTTCTCGCGCAAGTCGGGCGTCTCAGACCACCGTGGCGTGATTAT
>JAUWHT010000064.1 GCA_030605745.1 Pirellulales bacterium
GGTGTACCACGAGCGGTGCTCGTAGGTGACATACGTCTTGGGATTGTCGAACTGAAAGGTCAACGCAGTGTGCGTCGGCGAGGTGCGGTCGTCCTCGTGAACAAACGTCCCGCACGTGGCGGTCACGCGCGTGGGATGCTCATCGAGCCCCAGCCCCCAACGGATGATGTCCAGCTCGTGGACTGCCTGGTTGGCGAACGGACCGTTGGCCAACTCGAGAATGAAATACCACCGTCGGTGCCAGAACGAGCTGTACTCGTGCATCGGCTTGGGGCCCAGCCACTTGTCCCAGTCCAGTCCCTCGGGCACCGGGCGGGGTCTGTGCTTGCCCAGGTTGCCGCGGAGCTTGAAGTCAACTCCTCGCGCCATGTAGACGTCGCCGACAATACCCTCCTTCAGCTTCTGGATGCCTTCCGCAATGTTGGGGCTGGAGCGACATTGTGTGCCGTGCTGCACCATGCGGTTGTACTTCCGCGCGGCGGCGACCATCTGCCGGCTTTCGAAGAGATTGTGCGCGCCGGGCTTTTCCACATACACGTCCTTGCCCGCCTGGCACGCCCAGATCGTTGCCAACGCGTGCCAACGGTCGCCCAGGCTGATGGTGACCGCATCGATCGACTTGTCATCGAACATCTTCCGCATGTCGGTGTAGGTGACCAGCTTCTTGCCTTCCAACGCTGGGTACCGCTTGGCAGCCGAGTCGAGTTTTTTCTGGTCGCAGTCGCAAACCGCGACGATCTCGACGTCGTTGGTCATCTTGGCCAGTATATGGGCGTGCCCCTTCATCCGGCCGCCTAAGCCCAGCAGCGCCACGCGGATGCGGTCGTTCGCGCCGCCTTTGGCCCTGGCAATGGCCGGGGCCGCAATCACCGAAGCCCCGGCGGCCACGGCGGCCGAGGACTTCAGAAACTCACGACGATTGGTACTTCCCATGATTGATCTCCTGTGTGTATGGGTAAGTTACTCAAACATTATGCTTATTTTAGCCCCAAAAGGGCAAGCTGTAAACCCCCTGTACATACGGCACGCCGACAACCCGACAACAAGTTGTCGGGGCCACCCGCGCCGCGTGGACGCGGCGGCTAAACCCGGATTATTCATGAGCGTTATGATTGTTGACGTAACGACTTGCGGCGCAGCAACTTGCGTGCATACCCCTCGATGGCAGTGTGCGCGGCCTGTGTAGCGGCTGGGCTTGCCCAGCGCGGTTTTGGTGGCCAAATCGCTCCAATGCTAACGCGCTGGGCAAGCCCAGCCGCTACACGGGTTTCCGATGAATAATCCCGGCTAAACGCATCGTTCATTGTAGCACTTCACTACAAATACACCACCGTCCCCGTTTGCGACGACTCTGTGGCTGCGACCATCAGCTCGACGGCCGCGCGGGATTCTTCGGGCGTGATGCGGTCCGGGCGGCGGCCTTCGCTTATGCAGTTGGCGAAGTACCGCAGTTCCGAACGCAGAACGCCGAAGTGTTCGCCGAACACGCGAGGCCAATACATCGTGTCCGGCAGGCGAATGCCCTCGGCATCGTGGACCTCCAGGCCGGCTTCGCCGCAGTTGATGTACAGTGCTCCCTCGGTGCCGATGACCTCCATCTGCGCATCGATCGTGTACGGGGTAGTCTCCGGCAGGTGCCAGACCGATTCGATCACGGCCACCGCATCGTTGTCAAGCCGGGCCATCGCCCAGCCGCCGTCGGGGTACTTGCACTGGCCTGGGTGAACCTCCTGGGCATAGATGCTCACCGGCTTCGCCTGGCTGAACCACAGCATCAGGTCGGCGTCGTGGATGCCGTCGCCCATCAAGGCCGAAATCTTATCGAGCACCTGGCGCCCGATGGCCTTCGGCAGGTTCCGCCGGGCGTGCATGGAAATGATCCGCCCGACGCGCCCTTCCTCGATCGCCCGTTTGGCCAGCGCCACCCGCGGATCGAACCGGCAGATGTGGCCGACCATGAACAGACCCCGGCTCTGCCCGGCGGCCTCGATAATCCGGTCACAGTCATCGACGGTCGGTGCCATCGGCTTCTCCAGAAAAACGTGCTTCCCGCTGCTGAGGGCATCGACGGCAATCTCGCGGTGATCGTCAACGTGGGTGGTGATACTGACCACGTCTACCGCCGGATCGGCCAGCAGATCGTGATAGTCGGTGTAACGTCCGGGCACATTATGGCGATCGGCCAATTCGGCCAGCCGTTGCGGCCGCCGCGTACACAACGCTGCCAGTTCGATTCCCGGCATATCGGCCAGCGCGTCGGCATGTACCTCACCGAAGAACCCCAACCCGATCACACCCCACCGAACTGTATTGGCCTCGCTCATAACATCTCCTTACTTCTCCATAACGTTCTGATTACTGAGCTTGTTCACGATACAGACTACTGCTCGTTCTTGCAAGTGGGCAAGTTTCTACACAGAAGTACTTCAGTCATACGGTGCCCCCAGAACCTGCACTAACGGAGGGGGTCGAATATGACAAGATTTCCCGATTTTTTGGGCTTGCGGATCCGTAACCGTTCACGCAACCGCTTGATGGGCCTTCGGCCGTGCCGAAGTGTTACCCATGAGCGATCATTCTTAGTATCGCATAAATCCGAGACAGGGTCAAGTACCCGAATCTCGATCGGTCTGGATTTCCTGGTTGGTGG
>JAUWHT010000191.1 GCA_030605745.1 Pirellulales bacterium
TGCTGGGGCTGGTCCCGTACTTCGAGCAGTAGCCCTTTACTTTCCAGTCAAGGATGACGTGGACGCCGCACTCGTGGACGAACCGGCAGTCTGGCTTGCCAAGAAAGGGAACGCGATCGCCGATGAGGCCCTTGACGGTGAACTCGAAACGCGGCTCCTCGCGCGAGGCGAGCAACATGGCAAGAAGTTCGTCGTAGGCCCCGGTGTGGATGTAGCAGTCGAAGACGTACCGGCCGTGTTCGCGCGCCCAATCGCGGTTATGCTCTTCGACCTGATCGGTGAAGATGGCGTCGAACTCGAACTGCGGGTCGGCACCTCGGCCGAAGATCGCCTTGTGTAATGCCGACTTGGCGTAGGCGTCGAAGGCCGAGCCGATCGACATGTACTTCTCTTGCGGAAGACGTGGGGCCTTGGTGTCCGAAAGGTAGCGGATAAAAAACTCGTCGCGGTCTCGTTCCCAAAGGGAGAGGGACGAGTAACTGAGGTGTTTCGGCCTACGCATTGATGTTCTCCGATTCAGAGATGGTCTGCGAAACAATTTCGATTCGTTGTCGTGCGGTTTCAAAACTCTCGGGTTCAAGCTCGATCCCGACGAACCGGTTGCCCGTCAAGAGCGCGCCGATGCCAGTCGATCCCGAGCCCATGAACGGGTCGAGGATCAGCCCGCCACCGGGTGGCGTGACCAAGCGGCACAGATATTCCATCAGCGAGCGTGGCTTGACAGTCGGGTGACTGTTTTCGACCCGGCCGTCGCATGTTCGATCCCGTTTGCTGGCTTTGCTGCAGTAGAAGAAACGGGAGGCTCCACCTGTATCTGGGTAGATTACCCCTTGTGGCATACACTTCCCTTGTCCGGGGCGAAACTTGCTTCCCGACCTGGCGTTACTGGGAGACCTGCATCCCGGACGCTCGCCACTCTGCCGGTCAAGCAACTTGCCGGCCTCGTCGTCGAGCAGGAGATTAGCGGGCCAGCGACCCTTGGCGTCACCGCCGCGTGGTCCCGGCGTCGGCGCGAAGTTGGTCGATCCACGGCCGGCATAACGCTTCTCAGCGCTTTTCTCACCGTCGCGGCGCCCGCCCTTGCCGACACCGATCCGCGAGGCGTCAATGTTCACACCAGCGACGCCGTGGTGTTGAGCGTTTTGCGAGAACGTGCCGTCGAGCGGCTTCATCGCGAGGATGATGGGCTCCCATGCCGGCTTCAGAGATGAGCCCCAGCCGTTCCAACGTTTGGCCGCCTCCGCACCGGCTGCTTTGTCGAGGGCCTTGGAGATGTCCAGCGATTTGGGAAAGCCCGAGCCGTAGAGCCACATCAGGCAATCGCGTACCTCGAAGCCGGCGTCTTCGATGGCGCACGTTAGCCGATGGAAAGTCCGTGTGCCGCCGAAGGCCAGCAGCATCGCGCCTGGTTTCAGTATGCGTAGCACTTCGGTCCAGAATTCAGGCTGAAAGGCAGTATCGCCGCCGTCCCAGGTTTTACCCATGAAGCCCCGCGAGCCAAGACGTGTGCGGCCGAACGGCGTCTCCGGATCGTTGTTTCGTGGGCTTCCCTTTCGGCTCGTCTGGGTCAGGTGATACGGCGGATCGCAGACGCAGGCGGTGAACTGTTCCGGCTCCAGCAGGGGAAGGACCTCACGGGAGTCGCCTTGGTGAAGCGTTGCCCGGTCGAGCGTGATTGGTGCGTATTCGTCAGTCATGGGGCCAGCCAAGTGAAGAGTGAGTAGATCATCAGCACTGTCCAGGCGACGCAGCCGAGCGCGCAGACTGCCGCCAGCCAAGGGTTTTTCTTGGCGCGGCATTGGCAGCCCACCACACCGGTTGTGTAGAAGGCGACCAGGGACAGCACGTAAAAGAGGAACGGTTTCATTCGACACCCTCTCGTCGCCGCCAGAATCTTGCCTCCTTTGGCACGCCGTCGTCGGACAGTTCGCGGTATTTGAACGAGACGGTCTGACGACGTTTCAGATGCTTGCCATCACACCAGTCGGGCAACACCTCGCCGGGGTGCGCAGCGGCGTAGTCGAAGGCTCGATCATCAAGCAGTTCGCGCTCGGCCATCGTCATGCCAGAGCCGATCTCAAACTGGACCTCGTCCCGCCTGACCTGCAATGCACCGATCTTGCCGAGCACGTTGCCCTGCTTGCCTTCCTTGCCAGCCACGAAGCCGATGATGACGGCCTCTGAATCGTCGAACGGTTTGTGTTTGAGGATGCCACGGTTCCGCTTCGGAAACCACGACGCTTGCGGGTCGCGAAGCATCACGCCCTCACCGCCTTTGCCGAGCACCTTTTCGAGGATGGCATTGGTCTTCACACGGGCTTCGGATTCGTTGTCCGGCAACTTCGTTTGAAGGTGTAGAAATATCCGGTCATCCTGCGACGGGATGTTTTCGCAGAGAAATCGCAACTCGTCCTTGAACGTGGCCGGCGTGTCGATCGATACGAAGTCTGGTATGTGGTCGAGCCGACTGTTGATCCATGTCTCGACTTCCGCCAACTTGACCTGCCGGTGCATGTTGGCGTTCTTGATCTCGCCGTCGGCGAAGACGTAAGGCAATGCGGGCGTGCTGTAGACGGCGTACTGAATCCGATCGAATCGCGGGTCGGGTGCGTCGCCGGCGCAGATCGAACGGCAGAGTTGGAAGTTGCCTCGTCCGGCCCAAAGCTCGCCGTCGAGCGGGCAACACGGCAGCAGGTTCAGGAACCAGTCGGGGGCCATGATCGGGTTGCCATAGCGGGACCAGAGGCCAGTGGCAACCGGCTTGATCTTGGCCTTGCGCCGACCCGTCTTCGGATCGGTGATGCTCGACCACGGCACCTCGTCGGTCGGGACGTCACGGCTGAGGCCGCCGTCCCAGAAACAGCGTGTGCCGTCGAGCTTTTCGGAGATGTACCAGCCGGCGATGGTGTGCTTATCCGGCTTGTAGGTGTGAGCCAGTTGAAGCAGTTCACGGCGCAACATGTGTGTACCTTTCTGGCGGGAATATAGTTGAAGGGAGGATCACGTGACTCCGGCATGTTCTTTCATGCGGAAGAACATCGTGAATGCGTCGTGGAGGTGGGTTTCGGTTGGCATGTAGTGAAGCGAGTTCCAAGGGCGGGGCACGAGAATCGCCTGGCCACCGTGGGCGCGGAACGCTTCGACGTTGCGGTCGCCGTCGTCAATCAACAGGGCGTCCGGTCTGGCGCAGAAGTGCTTTCTGGGACCGATCAGGAATTGCCGGTGCATCCGTTTCGGAAAATGGTTGTGAATCCATGCGAGTTTGCCAGCCAGGCAGTCCGAATCGAGGGTCGGGCTGGTCAGAATGCAAACATTCTCCGAACCGACCAGGGCTTCACAACGACGAAGCAATGTTTTGAACTCAGCCGACTCTGGCACGGTCGCCCACACGTCACGGTCGATCGAGTCCCAGAACTCGGCCGGTGTGAACTGACGGCTTGGGTGCAGTGTGTTGGCCGCGCTTACAATGTCCCAGCCCCATTCCGGGTTGAAGTCGCGGTAACCCAGCGGATCAACGGGGTATCCGACTTGTTTGAGCGCGTACATCGTGAACCGGTTGCACACGTCGTCCAGGTCCAAAAGAATTCGAGTGGGAAGCATCGTTAGTCATTTTCCAGTTCACGGCACTTCTGATTGAAACGCTTCTCCAGTTCCTTCCGAAGCGTGTACGTGGCGGTGTGGGTCAAGCCGAGTGCGTCGGCGATCTCGCGGTCCGAGTAACCCTCCTCGCGCATTCGCAGCAACGTGCGTTCTTCCTCGCACTCGCAGCAGGCGTCGAGCATGTCTCGTATCTCAAGCAGTTCGAGCGATTCGCTCTGATTCACGTCGATCACGGACTCGGGGATGCTGTGCGAAACATTGGGAACATCGACAGTTGTGTCCATGTCGATTTCAGGCGTATCCGCCAACTCGATCCCGCCATGCACCGCTTCCTTCTTTGCTAACTTCACGAACTCATGCGTAATGGCGACCGAGATGTAGCCGGTCGGATTGACGTTCGACGGCTCCTTGTGCTCGGCCATCTTGTTGACCGCCTGGACCAGTCCGACGAATCCTGCGCTGTGCAGATCGTCGCGCAGATGTTCGAGTTGAGGGTATCTACGGATGTATGAATCCACTTTGCTAATCACCAGCGGCATGTTGCACTGGATCATTTCTTCGCGGGCCTTTTCGTCACCCGCCATGACGCGAGAATAGAGTCGCTCGTTCTGCTCGCGGTCTGACGCCCGAGTTATCTTGTTGGTCAAGCCGTAATCGTATGGGAGTTTCATGGTGAGCCCTATTAGGTTAGGAGAGGTGGTCCACTCGCCATGCGCGGCGGGGATGGAATCCGCGCGACTCACAAGTGGGGCGGGAATAGACGTATTGATCCCCGTCGGGATCGAAGAGCGTACCACGGTCGTATGCCACGGCATGGAGGGATCGCCGTCCGACGCCTTCGAGAATGCCGGTCGAGCTTTGGATGGTTTGCTCGAAGCGTTGCCAATTAGCAGACTCATCATCGCCGAAGAGAACGACAACGTTCTGGTCAGCGGGTGGTGTCCCTCGAATCACCGGGAACAACTCGACAGGTGTGATGGCGTAGCCGAGCTTCAGACAGACGGCAATGCACTCCTGAATATGAAACCCCCGGCGTGCGATCGGATCGGGCAGCGCGGGAAAAGCGATCTGGCTGCCGTCGTGCCCGATGATCCCGAACAGATCGGCCACGGGAATATCGAGCACCACTGCGAACGCAGTTCCGATGCACGACCAGGGGTTGGGTTTTATTTGGAGTTTCATGGACATTTGTTGCGGCATGCGCGCACGGGGAGCGCAGTTGGGATTGTGTAATTCTTTTCAGGTATGGTTGTTGTGCGACGCGAACGGTCGCAGTGGGTTGTCTATTGTCTACTCGATGTCACTCGCGGCGAGTTCGTCGAGCAGGATGTCGATGTCTGGCATCTTGCCCCAGGAAGGCTTCCAGTAGTCCCGCCAGTTCGGCGGTCCCATCAGCTTGTCATATTCTTCCTGCGTTGCTGCGGTGATAATCCAAATTCCGACTCCATGTCGTTCCCAAAGTGGCCATTTGAGGCGTTGTGCCTTGGTGAACGTATATCTCTTAGGCTGTTTGCAGTCGATCCATCGTTGTCCGTATTGTGGATGGGCGACGAACAAGTCAGGCAATCCCTGCTGATACAAGTTGCCGTGCGTCTGCTCGACCAACCATCCGCGATCCGAAAGGAACTGCTTCAAGTCGCGTTGGATGCACCATTCCGGCCCACGTTTACTACACGAAAATTGGCTCATCGGGCGGGCATTCTCATCGGAGAATCTAGGTTTTCTCGGCAAAGCCGATCGAGTGTGCGTGTTGTTCCGGTTGTCATGCTATTCCTCCAGAGGTCCGACGTGAGTTTTTCCCGTGCCCTTATCCGCCCAGGAAGAGGCGTGACTGGCCCAGACCATGCTCAGCAACGGAACGTACTTATGAAACGATCTGATCGTGGTTCTGACCGCCTCCGCGATGGCCGTCACGTAATCCGGATGCGAGACGGCCAGAACTTCGTCATGGACGTTGGCAGGCGCGACGACCAGATCGTGAACTCCCGATGGCTGCAAATCCCAGATGCTTCGTTGAATGGCTTTGGTGATTTGCGCGCCGGGCGACTGGATTTCGTGGTTGGCGGCGGCTCGCATGTTGGCGGCCTGGATGCCGAAGGCGGCACCGTACAAGGCCGAAGAGACTGCCCCGCCGGCCGTTTGTATGCGATCTGGCCGACGCATTACCTTGATGTCGGTCTTCCGCCACTCGGCCGGCGGCTTGCGGGCTAAGTCGAACAGTGCCTTGGCAATTGTGTTTTCAAGGGTGAAGTAGCGGCGGAATCCCAGGAACGATTCGATGTACTCGGCCGGTTCGTCCCAGACGACCATGCTCCCAACGCCGCCGGGCTGTCGCATCGAGCAGAAGGAGTTGAACGTTTTACCACGCGCCTTCTCGACGCCCTTGTATCGCTGCCCAAAACTCTCGAACGCCCTTCGTGCCGCTTCCTCTGAGATGCCCAGGGCGTCGGCCATCCCTTCCCAGCCGCCGCCATAGATCATGCGGAATACGGCCGTCTTGCCCTTCGCGTACATATCGAAGGACGTGCCGTCCGAGGTGATGACCTCCTCGTATGTCTTTCCCGGAAACAGGGCCATTGCAAACAACGCATGAATCTTCTTGCCGCTCAGTAGGTCCATCCGGAGGGTCTTGTCGTTGTAAACAGCGTCGGCAATAGTCACCTCGCAACTGGTCAAGTCACCTAGATTGAGAACTGTGCCATCCCAGGCCAACGGGAACATCCGGCGGACTTCCTTGGTCTTCTTGATCCCCTGGGCGTTCAGACCATCGCCGCCGGACATGCGAGACGAGAGCGTGCCAACGACATTGAACGAGGCGTGGAACTTGCCGGCCAGTAAGAGCTTCGAGTACAGTTCGATTTCCTTGACGGCCGTTTTCACATCGAGGATTTCGCGGGCATGAATGGCGGCTGGGTGGTTGCCGCACCTGTCGGTAATATCACCAGCGCTCGACAGCATCCCCGTGCCGCCACAACGTTTGCACTCGGGGTCTTCACCCAGACACTTGCTGCATTCTTCGTCTTCGATCAAATGCCATTTTGATACGGCTTCGAGCTTGGCCTTCTTCGTTGTCTCCACGATCGTGACCTTTTCCATCTCGTCCATGCACTCGCCCAGGTAGGCGCGGACTTCCGATGGCTTGTTGACGTTGACCAGCGATCGGGCCACCACGTCCTGCGCCTTCGCCAAGAGTTCCCTGATGCCGGGAATGTCGATCTGGAAGCCACGCCACCGGACCACCGGAACCATGCAAGCGAGAATGCTGTCGTCGTCGCCCGGCTCCGGGTAGCCAAAGTGCTCATCAAGAGCCCGGGTGTACAACACATCATCGCGGGCATACTCGCGGGCCGGTTCATTGGTAGCCCAGTGCTCAATGAACTTGTCGATCACCGCAGGCCAGGCGTAGCCCTTCAGTACACGCTCGCCGGTCTTCTTGTCAGTCTCGTAGACTTCCCAGTTCTCTTCGGGGCTACTCAGCGCCAAAGCGGTGGGGGCGTAGCCGAGTTCCTTGGGAAACCACTCAGGGTTCGGCTCGACGTCCTTGTAGTGATACTTCGGCTTGAAGCCCATCGCGTACTCGGCAAGGAACTTCAACCCGCCGGACGGATTGAACTTGAGCACTACGTCCTTGAAGTGCTCGTTAATCTCGCCATCGCGATTCTTGACGTCGAAGACCTTCCAGCGGGGCGCGTTCTTGTCGGCGCTGCGGGCGAAGTAGATGCCGTCCAGCGCGACACGTTGTTCCAGTTCCTCTGCCAGGGCGTAGGCCAGGGCTGTCGGCACGCGACGAATGCGAATGTCCTCCCGCGCCATGAGCGATTGGTACGGCCCCTTACGAGAATGCAACAGTAAGTCGAGGGCGTTGGCCGGTTTCACACACGGCCCCTCTTGGGCCTGTGGCTCCAGCATGGCGATCTCGTCGATGTGCTCTTCGGGAATCCAGTCAGGGTCGGCCAGCCGGAACGTCGTGTAGGTCTTGACAATCTGAAACCAATCGAACGCCAGATTGAAGCCGACAATCGTGTTCTCGGAGAGCCACTCAATTAGCCGAAGCGTCTCGTGGATCGGTCGCCGCCAAACGTCGTAGAGGTGAATCGGCCCGTCTTCCTCCGCGTACTGGAGGAGGACCATCATCGAGTGCAGGCCGCACGTTTCACTATCGATGTAGACCTTGGACATGGTCGTTCCGGCGGAAGAGAAGAGGTGGGATGGGGCCGTGACGAGGAAGCCACGGGAGGTGGGTGTTGGTTGGCCGGCGTTCAGGAAGGCGCCGGCTCCGTTGTCGATTCGCGGCGAATGTCCTCCTCGAATTCATCATCACTGATCGACCCGGTAGCCCAGGCCAGTGCACGTGTCGTGAGCCCGTCGAGTCCGTAGTCCATTAGCTTGGCAATCATTCGATTGATTTGTGCTTTCGTTTTCCGATAGCGGAACCTGCGGCCCGGTTTGCCTTCGCTCGGGTGCCTACCACGTCGTTTCGCTCTGGCCATCTCGGCGGCTGCCTTGATTTGCTCTTCGGGCGTTTCGAACTGGCTGAGAACCTCCACGTCCACCAGGCTCAGCGTCCTGGCCGCCACCTTGATCTGCACCTCCTCCGGCAGCTTGAGTAGCCGGAACCGGGCCTGGACCCATCGGGTGTGTCGTTTCAGCTCCTTCGCGGCCTCGCGGAGTGACGCGCCCTTGGGGAAGAGCCTGCCCAACGCTCGGGCCTCCTCCAACACGTTCAAGTCTTGGCGTTCCAGGTTCTCCGTGAAGTTGAACAATCGGGCTTGCCGGTCGGTCAGCCCGCTCCAAACAGTCGCCGGTATTTCGGTCCACTTGAGGAACGTCGTTACTGCTCGGAAGCGTCGGTGCCCAGCAATCAACCGCCATCGGAACCCCTCGTGGTCGAAACCCTCGATTTCCTCGACCGGCTGAACCACCACGGGGAACTGCAACCCCAGTTCGTGGATGCTTTGTGCAAGCTCCTCGACCGATTGAAGCGTGAACGCACCACGACAGTTGAACTCCGCGTCGTAGAACACCTGTGGCACGGGCAGCGAGAACACGTCGTACTGCTGGAGTCGCTTCATCTGACGCTCGCATGGTCGATCTCGTCACTTGTCATCCGGGTCCAACTCGATTTTGTATCGCTGCGGGCCTTTGGATTCTCGCTCTTGATCTTTGAGTTTGACATCAAGACGCCAGGTGATTCCGTACTTGGAGTTGCACCCGTGTAGCCATTGAAACGGGGAGGTATATGCAGACAGGGCTTCATAGGCATAGGCATCCGTAGCAAACCACGGCCCGTTCATAATCATCTCACCATCCAGTGCGCCGACCATTCCCTTGGTATGGAAGTGACCAACGCAGAAATAACGTACTCGTGGACCTGACTGGAATGGGGCAAGACCTTGTAGACGTTGCTGTCGACGCTGCAACCCATACCATGGAATCGACAGACTGGAACGAACGTCGTCACCGTGGCTGATGTTGAAGCCCACGCCGTTGATGTCGAGGTTGACACTGAAACTGTTGGGGATGGTGAAGCCGATGTTGGAGATGTCTTGGCAATACAACTTGGCCAGTTCGGCAATCAGGTAATCCCAAGAGTCCTGGGCCGAATGGTAATCTTTTTTCGGCGTCCGGCGCCCGTGGTTACCTGGCACATAAACCACGTTCACCTGCTCGAAGTGCGGGGCCAGATCGCGGTACATCAGAGCGTGCAGCTTGCCGATTGCCAGGCAGTTCCGCATCATCCTCTTGAAGTAGCTGCGGCCGGCGGCGCCATGAATCTCACCCGAAGTGAAGTCACCGTAGGCCAGCACATTGAGCACGGGGAAGCAGAACTGACTGCGAAGAATCTGTTTGGTCCACTGGAGCGTGGTATCTACGAGACGTTCGGCGCGGCAGCACGAAATGGGAAAGTCGTATTTCTCCAGCCCGCCACACTCCTCCGGACGCACAATCTGGTCGTGATGGCCATCGCTGAGGTGAAGTACGGCGTGCTCCTCGATACGCCCTTTCTTGGAGAAGGCTTTCCGCGCCTGGGGCAACGGCTTGACGGGGATGATCTTGTTGGTAAGCACATCGGCCATCGCCTTGAACAGACCCCGATCCCGAGCCCCGGCCTTGGCTTTGCGCCGCTCGCGGTTTCGCTCCTCGGTCAGGTGCGCGATGTCCGCCTCCAGTTCCAGGATGCGGGCGTTGGTAGGGTCGTAGTCGGTGATCGGCTTCCGCTGGCCGCCGGGTCGCTTCTTCGGCGGACCGCCATCAGGCCAAGGCACGTCCTTGTGGGTCGGCATCTCGTTCAGTGCAGATGAAAGCCGATTGTCAACGGCCGGCTTTCCGAGAGGCCCCATGTACACAAACGATCACAACTCCTTGTCTCACAACTGGTTGCGTTGATCCGTGCCTTCCCAGATTCCCCGCCGGTAAAGACGCGCGGCCCCCACTTGCGGAATCGAGCGTCCCGGCATATGCTCAGGATGGTGGAATTCCTGATACAGGGTAAGTTAGGTCAGTCGAGTCACCAATGGAACTTCAACTTGTTGAATTAGACTTTCGGCACCAACCACAGCCAGACTAGCCGGCGATGAAACGTCGGGCGGAGACGATTCTTGGCAGCCAACTGGATGTCCCAGAGCCGAAGGCTGCGACAGATAGATACACGTGGTCTTCAAGAGATTGGGTTGCATCATCGGAATTGCTGCAAGTCTGCTTGGAATGAGGGACACAGTCATGCCAAACGGAACGACTCGAACCGTGCTTGCAGCGGCATGCATAGCGCTGACGGGATGTGGCGGGAGTACCGGCAGCACCGGTGTCAGCAACAACGGACGGTGGATCAAGGCCGCCACGCCGACGGTGGCTCCGTGCAAACGCTGCGACCACGTCATGATCTACGATCGAAAACGGGAAACTGTATTGCTCTACGGGGGCGTGAGTTCGGCAGGATTGCTGACAGATACTTGGGAGTGGGACGGTGTGGCCTGGCGAGAGATTCAGACCACGAAGCGGCCCGAGCCCAGCTTGAGTGTCGCGATTGCCACGCACGAGGCAAGCGGGCGGATTCTCCTCTGTAACGACGGAGGCACTTGGGAATGGTGTGATGGCGAGTGGAGATATCTGTCTTCCTGTCCCGGATATTGCGAAGATTTCGCGATGGCGTACGATCCTCAAAGCGAGAAGATAATCTTGTTCGGCGGGTCGACAGGCACAGGAGATGAGCGCACTTACATGGACGATACTTGGCAATGGGACAGGGCCAGATGGCAGGTGTTGGCGACCTATACCAAGCCTGCTCCACGGGACCGCCACGCCATGTTTTCTGCGCCATGGGACGAGAAATTGATTCTCTGCGGTGGTCTGAACGCAGAGGGGTGGGGCGGTTCGCTTGTAGGTCACGCACTGGATGATATGTGGGCATTCACTGGTACGCGGTGGGAAAAAGAACCTTCGCTACGCCTTCCAACGGTCCTGATGCAGTTCGCAACAGCGTCCGATACGGATCGTGGCCATCTCGTCTTGTTCGGCGGTAAGGGACGAGGCACGTTGGGACTGCCCTCGAACTTTGGTGGAACCTTTGAATGTAATGGGCACATCTGGTGGCAGATCGAAACGTCTGATAGTCCGTCGCCCCGACGAAGAACGGCGATGGCGTATGATTGTAGGCGCAAGAAAGTCGTGCTGTTCGGTGGCCTAGGTCAATCCCTTCTTGGCGACACTTGGGAATACCAGCCCACAGCCAAGCACGGGGGATGACGGCCATGGTATGAACTGCATTCCACGGACGAAAAGGAGTACTGGGCGAAAAGGGGACAGTCGGGACAGGCGCATTTTATCGGAAACCGACCAGTGCGCGGGGTTCGCCGGGGGTAGACTTGGTTTTCGGTCTTGGATGCCACTCGGTGTCGTACGGTGGAACGTGATAACAGCATTACACTAACGAGGGAGAGTCACCATGCCATCGCGACGGTTATTGCTCCTAGCACTCTTGTTTGCGTCTGCCGCGGTAACAGGCTGTGCGGACCGAACAGAAGAGACCACGGCACCAGAGACCGACGCAGCAACCGAACAAGAGACCATGGCATTTGATGCGGCTACGGCGACCGAAGAGCCCACGACTGTTAACGTAGAGGAACCTGCACCTTCCGAGGCAGGCGCTCAGGCAGAGCAGGCCACGGCCGCTAAAGGACGCCAGTGGATCTACAAGGATCGAAACGGTTACTTTGTCGCCGTTCCCCCGGCTGGCTGGACTCAAAAGGACTACCCATCAGAGACTGTTCGATCAAAGGTCGCGTTTGTCTCAACTGACGACTCATTCGTTCTTATTCGGATAATCGCCGGCCCAATTCCGCGTCCGTCGTATACCTTGGACGATCTCTATGAAGAAGGAAAACAACAGATCGCAACAGTCCTTCGTCCCAGGTTCCCTTCTGTCACAATCAACCTGACAAAGGAAAAAGTGCACGGTCTGGACGCAATAGTGTGGATGAATTCCGGCCCGCCTGTTGGAGTCCAGAAGAGGGTGCAGTACGTCAAAGGCAATCTGTGGTATCAAGTATCAATCACCACTAAAACACGGACTGAGTTTGATAAGTACCACAGCACATTTGAACGATTTCTAAGTGGTTTCGTGCTTCTGGATAAGAGAGGCGAATTCTCTGAGCAAGACGCGAAAGGCGCGATTGTGTCCAGATACAGAAGAATTGCCGAGCTCTACGAAGAGATGGGAAGAATGGATGAGGCTATTGTCTTTCTTAATGAAGGTCTTTCCATCGTTCCTGACAGCAGAGAACTGCTAGATTATAAGCAGAGGCTCACGACCAGTCGTTACAAGAAACCGAAGAATTGAGTGGAGCCGACGTGGGCAGGCACGGCGCTTCGCTCTGTGCCTTCCCCACGCGGCTGACTCATCACGTCAGCCCAACCGGCGCGTCTGGATCGCGCATTGCAGCCAGGCACGAAAGAAAGCGTTCTGCATCGGTCAGTTCACGGGGGCAGGCGTCGGCCGCACGCGCGGGGCTGTAGCCGAGCATCTGGTGGCTTAGCCCCAGGAACGTCGTGAAGTCGACCGCCGGCCGCTGGATCAGCACGGCGTCGGGTTGCATGGTTGGTTCGTAACAGACGGTTCGCGGGATGTGACAGGTGGGAAATGAAAGGTGGGAAAAAGACCCCGTGCAGGGATCGAACCTGCACAAGCCCCATGAGGTGGCTTACGGGGTCCGGTGAGAGAATCTCAGCATATCTGTGCTACCGAGCGCGGCGGTTGGTCTCTTCCTCGGAGACTTTTTCCACGCCGTCGTCCTTGACGTTGACGAACCGCTCGATCTCGCGGACGATCATGTCCATCGAGGGCAATTTTGTGAACGGCGTCGAGCACTTCACGACGACCGGGACGTGCCACGAGTACGTGCCCTTCTCGACCAGCCGGCTCTTGAGGGTCAGCGGCAGCGGGCCGTGTGGCTCCGCATCGCTCAGCTCGCGGGCCGCGATTTGGGCCTCGCTGAGCGGCAGGTAGGAGTAAATCTTCTTGGCCTCGCTGCGGGTGCTCTTCGAGCCGCAGAAGAATTCCAGGAACCGGCCGCTGCTGCGCTCGAAGACGAGGAAGCTGGGACCGTACATGCAATGCGACTCCTTTTCGAGTGCCTCTGCCGCGATCCGCTTGAACTCCGCCGACTCGTGGTCGTGGCAGACGATGATGGCTTCCTTGTCGCTCATGTCGATGGCCTTCGGCCGGCGAGCGAAAGGAATGATATCGATGGTGTCGCCAAGGTCGACGATGTCGTCGGCCGACTCGGGAATGCCGTAATGGCCAGGCCGAATGAGGCCCTTGTCAATGGCCTTGCCCTTGGTATAGAGCTGCAAGCGGCCTAAGAAATCGCCGCTCTTGGCCAGTTCGGTGAAGGTTTCGTCAGTGCCGACCTGGGTGGAAGGCAACTGAGTCAGATCGATGGGAACGAGACTTGTAGACATAGGATAGGTTCCTTGAGAAATGAGTAGTGTGGTGGGAAAACAAGAGGAAACAAGAGGAGAGAATGTGGGGCGGGAATGTTAGTCGTCTACATGATCCACCTCACTTTCTTCGAGAAACTGTTTTCGTGACCGGGCACGAGCGGCCCGCTCTTGGTCTTCGACGCTCTGGCGATCCAGGTGCATCGCCCAACGCAACGCGGCATAGAATCCGTCCACCGGCGTTCGACAGTTTTCCGCCGTGACGAGCAACGCACCGATTTCCTTCCGTTCGACTTCCTGTTGGATTTCCGTAAGCGAACGGAGATGGGCCTGCGGCCGGAACTCGCTGCACCAGAACGCCTCCATCTTTCCTTGTTTGACCGCCTCGGTGAACTGTTTGATGACGGTCGCTGCTATGGCACGGAACTCGCGGCTAGATAAGGTCCGTGCCTGGTCGATGTAATCGCTTTGGAGCCGCCGCGGTATCTTCGCCAGCATGTAGGCTGACTGGACCGGAATCTCACCACGGTCGACCATCTTTCTGGCTTCGCCTACGAGCCTGAGTAACCCGAGGGTCTGGCGAACCCAGCCGGGCGACTTGTGGACCAGGTGCGAGAGTTCATCAAACGTCATCTCCGGCCGCCGTGTCAGTATCCGTTTCATCTGCCGAGCGAATTCCACCGGTTTCGTCTCCGGACGAACGGCGTTGGCCTGAATCTGTGCGGCAAGCACGGCATCGTCCGACACGTTGTGCTTGATGATGCAAGGGATCGACTCCAGGCCCAACTCACGAGCGCAGGTATATCGGTATAGGCCGTCGATGATCTCGTACTTGCCCTCATCCTTCGCTGGACGGACCGAAATCGAGTTCCAAAACCCTTCGGCCGCGATCGAGTCGCGCATCTCCATGTACTCCACCGAGTCCTTATCTATGAGGCGCAATATCATGTGCGGCTGGGCGATCTGGCCGATCGGAATGTTGGCGGTTGTGTCGTGCATGTGGTTGCCTTCCAAACCGTATCTACTAAAGCAAATACTTTTTGAGGCGGGTTTGTTTGGAAAATTCCAAGAATGTGCGGAAAAGATCGTCTTGGACCTTCCAAGAGGCCGTTACAAACGGCCGATCGACGCGGCGAATTCACACAACACGCGCGAATTTCCGAAAATCCGGCGATTTCCCAAACAGGCCCGCCCAAAAAAGTATTTGCTTTAGTAGACGTCTAGGAAGAACGCGTCTTGGTTCGCAAGACACGCCCACATCCCACCACACACTTCCACCCCCTCACTTATTCTTCTAATGGAGGGTGCTATGCCAACTGTCACGGAGTCGCTGCGCTCCTTCTTCCAAGCCTGCCGCGTCACACACAACGGTCCCGACCTGCTGGACCGTTGGACGGCGGCAATGGAAACGCAGGTGAATGTCGCTGCTGGCAAGGGCGAACCGGTCGCTGGCAAACGAAACACGTTTACCGATGGCATCGATCAGTGGTGGAACATCCGCATCCCGAAGAACGCCAGCAACAACCCCGAGTTCCGTGACTACAACATGACGTGGCCGCTGGACCTACACGCCGAGGCGATCGGCTGCACGGGTTGGGACTGGCAGGCCCGACGGTCGCGCTGGGTGGGGTTCGACTTCGACAGCATTACCGGGCATGCGGCCGGCATCGGTGTGACCGATGAACAGCTTGCCGAGGTTCGTCGAGCGGCCGAGGCTCTTCCCTACGTCGAAGCTCGGCGGAGCACGGGTGGCAACGGCCTGCACCTCTATGTCTACTTCGACGAAGACGGCACCCCGACAGACAACCACACGGAGCACGCCGCGCTGGCCCGGGCAATCCTGGGGATGATGTCGAGTGAGACCAGCTTTGACTTTGCGTCGCAGATCGACTGTTGCGGTGGGCTGCTTTGGATTTGGGCGCGGAAGATGACACCAGAGAACCGGGGCCTGGAACGAATCAAGGCGGCCGAGAAGGTATTGTCGATCGCTGATCTTCCGGCCAACTGGCTGGATCATATCGAGGTAGTCACCCGGCGTCGGGCAAAGGTTCGCGTTCAGGCCGTCGCCGACAAGCATCTCGATCCGTTCGAGGTGCTGGCGTCGTCCCGCAAGATCATCCCGCTGGACGAGAAACACAAGGCGGTCATTGACGAATTGACCAGAAGCGGCTTCTCGACGGTTTGGACCACTGACCACCACCTGCTCCAGACGCACACCAAAGCGCTGGCCGATCTGATCGATGACCCGGACAAACGCCGCGAACTGGGGCTGAAAGGTATCTTCCAGACGATCTCGGAAGGCAACGACCCGGCCACGCCAAACTGCTTCATGTTCCCGATGCTCGACGGTGCGTGGTGGGTCTACCGGTTCTCGCCCGGTATCTCGGAGTCTGAAAACTGGGAACAAGACGGCCAGCGGTGGACGTGCTGCTACTTCAACCGTCTGCCAGACTTGGCCCTGGCTGCCAGGGGCGTCGGCGGGGCCGAGATGTCGGGCGGTGGCTTCTTCTTCGACCGAGCCGACGACGCACTGAAGGCCGCCGAAGCCCTCGGCCAGAAGATCGAGCTGCCCGAGAGGTGGCTTCATCACGAAGCGAAGTTGAGGAAGAGCAAGGACGGTCGTCTTGTTGTGTCACTCAAAGGGCCCGAGACCCAAAAGGGAACCAGGAAGGGCAAGAAAGTCCCTAAGAAACCTGGAGAAGGTTGGGTAGAGCATCGTGGCAGTTGGTGGGAACAGGTCTTCAACACGCGAACCGAACAGAAAAAAGAGGAACTCGGACTCGCCGAATACGACAACATCCTGCGGTGTCTCTACACGCCCAGCGGCGAGCGGGCCGGCTGGGTAGGTAGGGCCCAGAACGGCCGCTGGGTACGCCAGCCCAAGGACGACGTGAAATCGGCGCTCCTGGCACTCGGTCACAAGAGAACCGAAGCGGACGTCATCATCGGCGGGGCCATTTTGAAGGCATGGGAACTGGTCAACCTGCCGTTCCAGCCCGAGTACCCGGGCAACCGGCGTTGGAACCGTGGGGCCGCCCAGTACCGGTTTCAGCCGGTCGAACTGATCGACGATCAGACTCCACACCACCCGCACTGGGACAAGATTCTGCACCACGTCGGTCAGGATCTCACCCCAGCACTCCGCAAGCTGCCGTGGGCTGAACGGGCGAGTATCAAATCCGGGGACGATTACCTGCTTGCGTGGACCACATGCCTGTTGCGTGATCCGTTCGAGCCGCTGCCATACCTCTTCCTCTTTGGTCCCGAGAACAGCGGCAAGTCGATCCTGCATGAGGCTATCGGTCTGTTGATGACCTCGGGGGTCGTCTTCGCGGATAGGGCACTAACGAGCAAGAACGACTTCAACGGCGAACTGGCCAACGCGGTGCTCTGCGTGGTGGAAGAGAAGAACATCAGCCTGGCGGGGGCGACGGCCTACAACCGGATCAAGGAATGGGTCACGGGGCGCAAAATCTCGATCCGCAAGATGCGGACCGACAGCTACTCGCAGCCCAACACGACGCATTGGATACAGTGCGCCAACCGACAGGATGCTTGTCCGATCTTTCCCGGCGATACCCGTATCACGATGGTCTACGTTCCCGACCTGGTCGAGGAGATTCCCAAGAAGATTCTGCTGGGCAAACTTGAAGAGGAAGCGCCGCACTTCATGCGGACACTCATGGACCTGCAACTGCCGCCGGTCGCGGGCCGGCTACGGCTTCCGGTTGTGACAACGGACCACAAACAGCAAGCCGAACGGCTTGCGCGAAACGCCCTAGAGGAGTTCCTCGCCGAGCATTGCCATGAGGTTCCCGGTTCCAAGGTGCTGTTCGCCGAGTTCCACGAAGCGTTTCGCAAATGGCTTCTGTCCACCGAACGCCAGCAGTGGAGCAAGATCAAGACTTCCCGCACAATGCCATTCCAATTCCCGGTCGGTGCGGGCAAGGCCAACAAGAGGTACATCGGCAACCTCGATTGGGAAGCGCCCGGCAACCTGCCGCCCGACGCCCGGCGCTGCATCGTCGTTGACGGCAAACTGGTACTCGAAGGTGATTGAGCTTTCCTTCATTCCTTTTCGTTTTCATTCCTCACCCTGTCGCCTACCGGCAACGCCCGGTCCCACCTTGGCGACGCAACCCCTTGTTCAAGGAGAAACAAGCAATGAACACACCAACCATAATTGGCCTGGGTCAATACTCTCGCACGGGCAAGGATACATTTGCCAACGCTTTGATCGCGTCGGTCAAGGAACTGCATCCGAGTTTCAAGATTGCGCGCAAGTCCTTTGCATCCAAGCTAAAAGACGTTACTCATCAACTCTACGGCTGGGCCGGGCTGCAAGACGAAGACTACTATAACGACCTGGAACACGAGCACGAACGCGACGTGGTGCTGCCGGCTCTCGGCATGACGCCCGTGGAACTATGGGTCAGATTCGGCACGCCTGCGGTTCGCGCACAAGTCTACGACCGCACTTGGATCGACTACCTGTTGAAAGCGGATTCCGGTCTCGACGTGATTGTGATTCCAGACGTTCGTTTTCCAAACGAAGTTCAGGCCATTCGAGAGCACGGCGGCTATCTCATCAAAGTGGTGCGCCCTGGCTATGGACCACGATCGACCGTGGCGGACTTGGCGCTGGTTTACTACACCGGATGGGACTCCGTGATCGGGGAAAGTGGCGGCATTCCCGGCCTCCGGAAATGGGCTTCCAAGTTCGCAAGCCATATCGTGCAGGGTCTCGACCTGCGGTTGCTCAACCGGGCGCCTGACGGGATTCAGCGGGCGTTGGCAGTACAGCATCTACCTACCGATGAAGAAATCCGCCGCGTGTTCGAGGAGGCAGGACAAGCCTGCAATGACCCCAAAACGGAGGTGGCCACCGATGCCTAACATCTACTCCGGCCTCGTACACCTCAATGGCAACCTGCTGGCGTCAGTCGATCTCGAAACAACCGGCCGACGACCGGGCTGGCACGAAATAATTCAAATCGCCGTAATCCCACTCGATTCCAATATCCGACCCCTGGAAGGTGTCCGGCCATTCTGCCACAACATCCGCCCGCTCCACCCAGAACGGGCGGAACGCGAAGCCTCGCAGGTCCACGGCCTCAAGCTCGAAGAGCTGATCTTACACGCCCCGCATCCCGGCAAGGTGGCCGATCTCCTGCGTGAATGGTGGGAACGGCTCGATCTGCCTGCCGGCAGAACCCTCGTACCGCTTGCCCACAACTGGGCCTTCGAGTCGGCCTTCCTCACCGCCTGGCTTGGCATCGACGAGAAGCAAACCCTCTTCCACTCCCACGCCCGCGACGCCTTCCTGCTGGCCCTTTCCCTGAACGACCGTGCCGCCTTTGCCGGCGAAAAACTCCCCTTCAACAAGGTCGGCCTCGGCTCCCTCTGCCGCAAGTTCAACGTCACCAACGAAACCCCGCACGACGCACTCTCCGACGCACTGGCCGAAGCCGAAGTCTACCGGGCAATGGTGACGATGGACTGGTTCTGACTCAACGGCTCCGATACAGAACGCACGGACTTGTGATCAAGTGGAGAGAATCACGAGAAGACAAACCGGGCACCACACAGCTTGCAGGCGCTCTGCGATCGAGGTGCCACAGGTGACGGAAATGTCTGGCCGGCTAGCGCAGCCGATCTCAGCACGTGTTACAGACACTAAGCCGCGCAGTCGTGGAACCTCAGCAACCTCCGAGCAGGTCAAGAACGATTAGGCAAGAGAAGCAGAAGAGATCGACGTGAATGCCTGCAAGAAAGACAGTTTGCGGCACGGTCCTTGCAGGGAATTTCGTCGCTATTGGGCGTGCAACGACCGCAACACGGGGCGAAATAGGAAGGCCCCTTGCTGGAAGCAGGGGCGTTCTGGTATTCTAGGGTATGCACCGGATCTGTAGGCATTTGACTTAGCCTGGGGAATTGAGCGACTGTCTCTCGTTCTTCTGGGAGGACAGAAGTGGAAACTCCTGAGAATAGCCGTGGTGGGCGCCCTATGATCGATATGGATGGCCTCTTGCGGTCAATCGTTCACGACTATTCGACGGGGATCGATGTGATATTTGAATACCTTCAGAACGCGGAGGATTGCGAAGCCAGTCGCGTTGACATCGTGGTCAACGATGACCATTTGCTCGTGGAAAACAATGGTCGTCGTTTCGATGAGCAAGACTGCGAGAGGTTTGTTACGCTGTACGGCAGCAACAAGAACTTCAAGGGCTCATTTGCTGGCGGGTTTGGCCGCGGAGCGTTCTCCGCCCTTGCGTACGCGGATCGCGTGGTAACGGAGTCCGACCGCTTCTCAATTACACTAACTGACTTCAACTCGCCCGTACGCGAACCTCTCGCGCAGTTTAGCAACAATAACGTTTTTCGTTTCTTCTACCGATCAGAACCACGCGCTTTAGGTGATCGCGAAATCGCTTTCCACTCGTCGAGCCGGTACTGGGGAAGTGAGTTGCAGAACCGCCGTGTAGAATTGATTTTATCACTGTTCTTCTTGCGGTCGGTCGGCTGTATTCAAGGTAACCGTTCACGCAACCGCTTGATGGGCCTTCGGCCGTGCCGAAGTGTTACCCATGAGCGATCATTCTTAGTATCGCATAAATCCGAGACAGGGTCAAGTACCCGAATCTCGATCGGTCTGGATTTCCTGGTTGGTGG
>JAUWHT010000256.1 GCA_030605745.1 Pirellulales bacterium
AGCACTCATGTGGCCGGGCTTTTTTCTGCTGAGCGGCCTATCTGGCTGCTCAGGACGGTCCGGACGTTGCGGACCTCGCCCCGGCGACTGGCTAGTGCCGTCCGCTTCGCCGGTCGATCCAACTACCGACAAAGCAAAACCAGCCATCGCGTCGGTCACGGTTTAAGCACCAGTGACCACGGCTTCAACGGCGTGGGAGACTTGCATCTCCGCGGCCATGGCATTGGGTGGCGCCGCCACAGCCCCCTTCCGGCGAAACCAGGCCGGTCGTCTGGCGCCTGGTCTTACGGGTGGCCTGTATGACGGCCCTCGGCCTTACCACAAGATCAACCTTGAAGAAAGCCGAAAGCTGATAGCTGAAAGCTGAAAGCTGATGGCTGACTGCAAGACCGACTGCTGCCGATGGAGTTACGCCTTCTTCGGCCACCTTGCCGGCCATAGGGGCCCGATTGGACTTCGGGTTGCCGCCAGAACACCGGCCAAGATAGCAAAACCATGTACAAATGTCAAGTGGTACTTTTGGCCGTCGGCTATCAGCTTTCAGTTTTCAGCTATCTGAGCATCCGCGGGCAAAAACGGGATAGGTCCGAATATTGACATTACCGGTCGTCGGGCCACCCGTCGAAGACGAGGAGTTGCCCCCTATTGGCCGAAGCGTGATGGCAACAGTCGCCGATAAATCCCCTATCTTGCCAATATCGGACCTGTCCCGAATGGCACTGCCGAGAATACCAAATAGGCAAGATGCACATCACAGGGAAGGGTGCTTGCTCTATCAGGTCGTAGCTAATTTACCCAGAGTTCGGGAAAATAAGTCATTTTCACGAACTCGGCAGTGCCATTCGGACCTGTCCCGTTTTTCGTCTGAGGAGGACACCGCAGAGGCCCCAGAGGACACGGAGTCAGGTACAGGTAGGTCGGGTCGTGGCCCGGCAAATTGAACGACATTGTGGCAAACCATTGCCCTTGTGTCTTGTGTCAATAATGGTTCCTGACACCTTTTTCTTCCCCCTTTTTCTTCCCCTTTGAGCAGGACGGTCAGCACCAATTGCGCACGTTCGCTCAAAGGTGGATCCGCTGGACTCGAATCTCCGCCGCCCCCTTCGCCTTCACCCGTCTTGCCGGTCGGCGGCGTCGTGTGGTCCGGTTCGGCGATTCTGCGAACCGCTGCCGGAGAAGACCGACGAAACGTCTGCCGTCGGCGGCGTCGTGTGGTCCGGTTCGGCGATTCTGCCCTCCAATAGCACCAAATCGACTGCGATCTCTTTGAGGGCATTTTCAAGGGCGGAATCCTCAGTGGCAGCACTTTCCACGATTTCGTTGACCCCGCAAGCTCCCAGATAGTAGCCCCTGATCTTGTCCAACGGATCTGTGATTATCCACGAACGCGGTGCATCGAAACCCGATGCTACTAAGGCAACCTGCGCGTCCTTGATATCGCGCAGCACCTTTTGGAACACGCCCTCGGTTTGCTGTAGAAACCTCTGGACGGCTTTGAGTCGGGAATGTGCCTCCGTTGGTGTGATCGGCGGCGGCGGCCACGCGCACTTGTCCGGTAGCGGATCGCCGAAAGCCATCTGCAACACACGCCTGGTGAAGTCCCTCGCTCCCTCGTAGGCCACGGATAGCGAGACGAGCGCGCTCCGTTGTTTGCTGTAGTCCGGTGACATGATTTCGCCTTTCTGAATGCGGGCCGGACCGGGCGGCGTGTGCCGAAAGGCAGGAAGGCACACCGCCGCGGGGACCGCTTGGCCGCCGGTTTGCAACCCGGTCGGCCGTCCCGATGATGCCCAGTGTACCCCGCGGAGGTCCAATCGACAAGGCAACGGTCATTTGCCAACCCGCCAATCCCGCCGCCTCCCTGCCCGGAAAACAAAATGCCAGAAAATTCACCAGGCGCTAGACACGGGGGGGCGCGATGTTACAATAGTTGCCAGCATGAACCTGGATCGTCTTCAAGTTCACCGTAAATGGGAAATACCGACTTGAAGGAGGGGTGAGAAAAAGGGGGTGAGAAAAAGTGTCAGGAACCATTATTGGGAGATTCCTTACGAGGGCGGCCTCGGGGACGAAACACCGAATCGAGTCCAAACCGCTTTGCCATCCGGTCCACCCAATCTTCGCTTCCAAACGGCTGACCGCGGTTCACGCAACGCCTCCAGGTCGCGTTGGCTTTCCGCCCGGTTGAGCACATGATATGCGAATCCGCCAGCAACAGTTTTTAACGCCCGTCCCATGTCAGGATTCTACAAAATGCCCTTTCTCGTGTCAATAATGGTTCCTGACACCTTTTTTCTCCCTTTTTTCTCTCTGACACCTTTTTTCTCCCTCGTTGACTGCCGCCGCGCGAGCGAATCGTTCATTAGGGGGGGCAATCGCCTTCCGTCGTTCATGGGGTTGGCCGACGGAGTTTCCTTAGCCGCCCCCCCTCGCATGATCCCACCGCCGGTGATATACTGGCACTCGCCGGTGTGTTCGTCGAGGTCGCTCCTCGGCGGGCCAAATCGGGCCGTGGGCGGTTGCCTTCCACCTTTCGACCGTCGCCCCCGGCCGGGCCTGGCGGAAAGGCGAAATCATGGCGCACGACTGGTTCTACAAGGTCGGTGAGCAGCTTTGTGGGCCGGTGTCAGCCAGCGAGTTGCTGCAAAAAGCGGCCACCGGCGAGATTCTCCCAAACACGCCGGTCTCCAACCGGCCCGATGGTCGTTGGGTGCGGGCCGAGCAAGTCCAGGGCCTTTTTCGCCGGGCGGATTCACCGCCGTTGCCGGAGAACCGTGACAGCCACAGGGAATCACCTACACAAGCATCGCCCCTACCTGAAAACCCAACCAGCCAGTCAGAAGGTCAATGTGGCGTCCCACGGAAAACGCACGGAGCGAACCTCGCTTATGCTTCGACCGCGGCCAGTGTAGTCGCATTGCTGTTGTTGATTGCGCCCCTTTCGGTTGCAGCGAGTCCGGTAGCCATTGGCGTGGCGATCCCGGTGGCCATTGGTGCAATTATTCTGGGCCTAATGGGAATAAAATCGGAGAGGCGAGGCTGGGCCTGTATCGGCATTATATGCGGTGGCGTTATAGTCCTGCTCGTCCCCATCGTAACGCTGTTATTTGAGATGCGAAACTACGACTTTGATTTCAAGTCTGCTCCGCCCCCCAGCCCCGCAGGACGCACACAGTCGCCAGGCGCTGGAGTACAGCTTTCCCAGCCACCGCTGATGGCAGTTGAAATCTCCGTGGGAACTACGCGACTGTCCATTCCGTCGCCTGATGGCTATTCGCCGATTACGAGTGATATGCAGCCCTATGCGGAACTCGCGAAGCGGTTTGTTTCTCCATCGAATGAGCAATTTGCATTGTTCCTCCCCGAGGCCGCCGCTGCCGCTGCCGCCCGTGGTGAGATCCCCCAACCCCAACGGCTGTTTTTTGTTCAGACCGCAAAGGCGTTCATCCAACCGTTTGTTTCAACTGCTGACTTTGCACAAGTGAAGCGGACGATTAAGACGCAGAATGAGGACATACTGAAGAAGGTCGAATCACAGATCCCTGGTCATTTCCAGAAGGTGAGCAAAGGCATATCGGCGGATTACAATGTGGATTTTAGCCTTTCGCTCGACCAGATGCTGCCACTGCCGCCGCACTACGAGACGGAGCGAGGTTTGGCATACTCGACGCTGCTCAAATACAAAGTCAACGATGAGGAAGGGAAGCCATCCGTTTTCGAGGGAGTTGTGACAGCCACTCTTGTGCATCTTCAAGGCAAGGTGTTGTTTCTGTATGTGAATGCTGAGAAGTCAAGACTTGATTGGTGCAGGTCCGAATCCGCGAAGTGGGCAGATGCGGTTATCGCAGCTAACCCGTCCACCGGAGACATCGCTGCTCGTGAGCGCATGCCCTTCCTAACTGGCTTAGACTGGAGCAAGGCCTTTGCGAAAGCGATTGGTGCTGCGATTATAGGAGGAATTGCCGCAGGGCTAATGATTGTATTTAGGAAAAGGAGGGCTAACCAGGGCGCTGCAGCGAACGTACGCCCCGCTTACGGACTTTGCGCTCCACCTTCTCGCCCGGCGCACGCGGCTGAGCTTGGCCGTTGGGAGTCATCTATGTTTGGTTTATTACGTTTTTTCCGAGGGGTCTGTGGTTTTGTGTTTGCTCTTCAGGTCATCCATGTGATTGAGGCTGCTACGAGGCTATTGGAACCCGAAGCGGTTGTCGTAGACATGGGTGGGTTTTTTGCGTTGCTTTTGATTAAGGTGGTCTTCTTAGGGGCATCTGGTTTGATGTTTTTCTGGCTCCGCAGTGTCATCAACCGTCTGCACATCAGAAAACATGGCGTACCACATCCCGCGCTGGCAAAGAAAGAATGGGCACTATGACTTTGCTGCTCCTAACCCGTTGTTCCAGCGGACCGGTCAAAGCTTCGCTTTTCCAGTGGTACAATATACAAATCACGACTTGGGCAAAAAAAGGGGCAAAAAAAGGTGTCAGGAACCATTGTTGGGAGATTCCTTGCGAGGTCGGCCTCGGGGACGGAACACCGAATCGAGTCCAAACCGCTTTGTCATCCGGTCCACCCAATCTTTGCTTCCAAACGGCTGACCGCGGTTCACGCAACGCCGCAACGCCTCCAGGTCGCGTTGGCTTTCCGGGCGGTTGACGCGGCTTACCCAATTCTTCGGCAAATCGATGGGCCACTTCGACAGAACCGTCCGACATTCCTCGTCTCCAAACTCGCGTCGCCAAAGGCTCGACCATTGCCACTGTTCAGCACGTTCGCACAACCCGGCACGCAAAGCATTCCGCTCCACATAACGGCACGTCCTCCAGAGATATTCGTCGGACTCCACCAAGAACGACTTGAAACGTCCCTGGTACACGTGGCCGGAGCCAACCGACCGCCGATGTGCGTGCCAGCGTTGGGTGTGCGTCAGCGTCAGCCAACCAACGAACGTTGAAAGGTCTTCATCCTTCCGCGGCCAAAGCACCAAATGCCAATGGTTCGGCATCACGCAATAGGACAACAGACGCATCTTCGTTCGCCGCACGGCCTCGACGAGGATTCGCTCGAACGCTTCGTAATCCTCCGGCTTATAGAATATCCGCATCCGGGCGTTTGCCCGGTTGAGCACATGGTATGCGAATCCGCCAGCAACAGTTCTTAACGCTCGTCCCATGCCAGGATTCTACAAAATGCCTTTTCTTGTGTCAATAATGGTTCCTGACACCTTTCCACCCATTTTCATCAACTTGTGAAGCCGTTCGATGACCGTTCGTCGAGCCATGATCTTGGCTCTCCGGTGCACGACGAGCAGTGTCTTCGAGTGGTTGACACCTCGCGGCGGCTAAACGTTCAGGCGGCGTCAATCGGTCACCTCCGCCCGGACGGCCTCGCACAGGGCCAGCATCGTGTCTACGTCGAGTTGTTCGGCCCGAGCATTGCCCTCGATACCGGCTTCGACCAGGATCGCGTCGACTTCGGGTTTGCCGAGACGTTTTTTGAAGGCACTGAGCAATTCGGAGCGGAGGAACTTGCGGCGGTGGAAGAACATCGCCCGAACGAAACTGTGAAAAAAGTCCCTGTCTGGAATCCTCCCGCGCAACGACTCGTCCAGCGTAATTTGGATGATGGCCGAGTAGACTTTCGGGCGCGGCCAGAACACCGTCGGCGGCAACACACGCACGATCTCCACCCGGCACTGGCTTTGCACCCAGATGCTTAGCGCCCCGTAGTCCTTGGTGCCCGGGCGAGCGACGATCCGGTCGGCCAGTTCCTTCTGGATGGTGACGGTCATCGACTGCGGCGGGCCGTCGACGGCCAGCAGGTTGCTCAGGATCGGCGTGGCCACGTTGTACGGCAGATTCGAGACCAGCTTCAGCCGCCGGCTCGGCGCAGCGTTGAGGCGATTGGCCACCACCTCGAGCATCGCCGGATCGAGCCGGTTCTTGTTCTTCAAGGCGTCGACTTGCAGCAAGGTGACGTTGTCCAGGCCGAGCAACTCCTCGCCGGCCAACTGGAACAACTGCCGGTCGATCTCGACGCTGACCACGGCGGCCGCCTGCCGGGCCATCGAGCGCGTCAAGGAACCGGTGCCGGTACCCACCTCCAACACCACGTCGTCTTTGCATAACCCGGCAGTCTCCAGTAGTAGCCGCTGGAGGTTCAGGTCGATTAAGAAGTTCTGACCAAAGCGCGTATACGGCCGGATGCCCGCCTCCTCGAAACGCCGCCTCAAAAACGACAACGTCTGGTTGCGCGTACTAAACCGCAAGTGTCCGACCCTCAATTTGCAATTTTCAATTCTCAATTTTCAATTTGCAATCCCCCTCATTTCCAGTCTTCAGCCTCGGCCAACCGCTGCACGTACTTGGCCAAGATGTCGGTTTCCAGATTCACCCGGCCGCCGATTCTCAGCGTGCCCAGCGTGGTGACGGCCAAGGTGTAAGGGATCAGGGCAACACTGAACCGCTCGGGCTCGCTGTCGACGATGGTCAAGCTGACGCCGTCCACGGCGATCGATCCCTTGGGGGCCATCTGGGCGCTGAGTTGACTGGCAACCTTGAACCAAAAGGTGGACCACTCGCCTTCGTCGTGCCGCGCAAGCAACGAGCCCACCCCGTCGATATGGCCGCTGACAAAGTGCCCGCCCAGCCGGTCGCCCACCGCCAGCGCCCGCTCGAGGTTCACCGGGCTGCCGGGCACCAGTTCTCCGAGGTTGGTCCGCGAGAGGGTTTCCGGGCCGGCCTCGAAGTGCATCGTCTCGTCGTCGGTCTCGACCACCGTCAGACAGCAGCCGTTGACGCAAATGCTGTCGGCAACGGACGTCTCGGCTGCAATCTTCTCTTCGCGGATAATCAGCCGGCAGCCGGGCGGCTCACTACAAAGCTCCGCTACCGTGCCTAACGCTTCAACGATTCCGGAAAACATGGTCTGTGTAGGGGTTCGGGAGTGCGAAGGTTGATTGTATGCTCGGCCCAGACACGATTTGCGGCTCTTGTAGGAGGCGACTCCAGTCGCCGATTGAAGTGGCTTTGGCTTACCATCGGCGACTGGAGTCACCTCCTACAGAACCTTAGAACAAGGGATCTTCCTGGTGGCGGTGCTGGACGACCTTTTCCCAGCAATAGCGCACCGGGCCGGAAAGCGCGAACGCACAGCAAATGATCGGCACCGAATAACCGCGGATGACCATCACTGCCACGATTGCAAACACCACCGCCACCACGTGCCCAAAGCTCCGTTGGCCCCGGAAAACCTGGTTCACCACGTGCGGATACGGAATCCGCGAGACCATCAACAGGGCTACCAGCACCGCGAAGAACGGCAGGATGGTTTGCAGCACGTGGTCGATCTCGGCGGCGAAAATCAGTGGGTTGTCCTCCTTCCGCAGCGTGTAGAACATGATCGCAAAACCGGCGATCGCCGCCGCCGCCGCCGGAGACGGCAATCCGTTGAACGTCAGATGATCGTCCTCGTCGCCGGTCTCGACAGTGAACCGGGCCAACCGCAAGGCCGCACAGGCGGCAAACGCGGCGGCGATTACCCAAACCGCCTCCTTGTGCAAGTACGCAAACCGAGGACACATCTTCACCAGCAAGAACCCTGGTGCCACGCCGAACGTGACCAGGTCGCACAGGCTGTCCAATTGCGCACCGAAATCGCTGGCCGTATTCGACAACCTGGCCACGTATCCGTCCAACGCGTCGAACACCATCGCCAGAAAAATCAACCACCCGCTAAGCATCAAGTCCGTCGTGTGGGCCGGATCAACCGCCACCGAATCCGGTGCACTCACACGGGAGGCCACCACGATCGCAAAGAACCCGCATACCAGGTTCCCCAGCGTAAACATCGTCGGAAACACGGCTATCGTTCGGATGCGTCGCATGGGAAGGGTTAGGGGAGAGTGGATAGTGGATAGTGGTCGCCGTGCTGGCGACCGCTAAACTTGGATGTTCAACTGGCAATTTGCAATTTGCGGTAGTGCCTCACGATGTTGGCAAGGATTTCTTGGGTTTATAGCGGTCTAATACTGATGTTAGAACATTTTCTCGTTGTTCGGCCCAGTCCTCTCGCTGCAGGTCGCTGACATGAGCCGGATACTGGATGTAC
>JAUWHT010000221.1 GCA_030605745.1 Pirellulales bacterium
CCTCAGCCACGACCTCACGGTCGCCGCCGCATAGCTCGGGGCCGGGATGGTTCGCTAGACCTTTCCCGTACGACTCTTTCATTCGCGACTCCATGCCGGTTTATCCCGGCGCTTTCTCCAACCCCAGCAACCCCGGCTGAACCTTCTTGTCCAGCACGATCGTAGTCCGCCCATATACCTTTTTCACCTGGCCGATCGGGTGGAGGATGAATTGACGGCCCGCTGCCACTTTTGCAAAGCACGTGCCGAAAACCAAGGTCACCAGCATCACAAGACAAATGCCTTTCATGAATTCCTCCCAGATACAATGAGGCTTGCCATACTTGACAATCGTAATACAATGTAACCAAGTTGGCAAGGGATACTAATGGTCTCGTCAAACGTCACGCTGCGGATCATCGGCAGGGAGCTAAAAGCCCATGCGCCGTTTACGGTGGTCGGTACTCTGACCGGTCTGCTGATCATGCTGATCATTGTGTTTGCCGGGGTACCCCGCTCCTGGGCAACAAAGCTGTTTTGGGGTTTTCATCCACTGCACGTGTTCTTAAGCGCGCTGGTTACGGCGGGGATGTACAGGCTGCACAGCACTGGCAGGCTTTGGGTAACGATCCTGATCGGGTATGTCGGCTCTATCGGCATCGCCACCCTTAGCGATTGTGTTATCCCTTACCTGGGCGAAAGCCTGCTGGGTCTACCGAACCGGGGGATTCACCTGGGATTTATCGAGAAGTGGTGGTTGGTGAACCCCTTGGCAGGCGTCGGAATTGCCGTGGCCTATTTCCGGCCGAAGACCAAGTTCCCACACGCCGGCCACGTCCTGCTGAGCACCTGGGCATCGCTATTCCACATGACGATGGCGCTGGGAGAGAACATCGATATACTTACGCTGACCGTGGTTCCCATTTTTCTGTTCCTTGCGGTGTGGATTCCATGCTGCACGAGCGATATTGTGTTTCCGTTGCTGTTTTCCAAGGAGTGAGTGGCCGCTTGCGACTTCGCAGCGGTTAAGGTGGCAATAAATTGCCACCCCCTCGTCGGCTGGTTAAGGTGGCAATAAATTGCCACCCCCTCACTGACCCCTGGCCCCTGACCCCTGGCTCCTGATGACTAATACACCCGGCCGGGTCGCCGGCATTGATTTTGGCACGGTGCGGATCGGTATTGCACTTTCCGACCCGGAGCGGACCATCGCCAGCCCGTTTGAGAATTATACCCGTCGCTCAACCGAACTGGACGCGAAACGATTGAGACAACTGGCGGCCGAGGAGCACGTCACGCTTTGGGTGGTCGGGCTGCCGGTGCACCTGGACGGGCAGGAAAGCCGCAAATCGGTCGAAGCGCGGCAGTTTGGCCAGTGGCTCGCCCGAACCACCGGCGTGCCGGTCGAGTTCTTCGACGAACGGTTCACCAGCATCGAGGCCGAGCAGTTCCTGCGGGAAGCCGGACTGACCAAGAAGGGCCGCAAGAGGCGAATCGACATGGTGGCCGCCCAGATCATGCTTGCTGCGTACCTCGAGTCGCACGGCAAGTTGTAGGGCTTATGCGGGATATTCGGTTAATGCGGGCAGTGATGCGTGCCGATGCTGTTAGTAGTCGACCCAGCTTGCTTTCCGTTGGTGTGCTTGTTCACAACACCACAAAGGGGGAGTCTATGATCCGCCGGACCGTGATTGTGCTGCTCTGCGCAGCCGCCGTATTGGCAGTCCTCGCCGTGACAGACGTCCAGGCACAGCAGGCCTTCGGCCGCCAGTGGGGCCGCAGCTACAGCACCCAGGACTGGAACCGCTTGTACCACTATCCCTACGTCTACTATCCGCAGAATTTCTGGGGATCCGACTACTACCGCAGCAGCGAAGACCTGTACTACCGCTACCCACCCGAGATGCAGATTCCGGTCTACAACAAGCGGTGGCAAAACTACTATCCCCAGGGGCGGCGATACCACAGCGGCCACCACTTTCAACTGGACGTGTTTTGAGCCAGTCTTTGCAAAGCGGAAAGCGGAAAGTGGAAAGCGGAATCGGCTTTCCACTTTCCACTTTCCGCTTTCTTTCGTCACTGCTCGGCAGGATCGCCCCAGCAGAAGCGGTAGTAGATTTCGGCCGCCTGTTGTAGTTGGTCCAGCGGGACCCATTCGTCCTTGGTGTGGGCTTGCTCGATGTGGCCGGGCCCGAAGACCACCGAGGGGACTCCGGCGGCCGCGAAGATGGCGGCGTTGGTCCCGTACGGCACGCCCACCCGTCGGCACGTGCCTGCCACTTCGGCAACCACCGCCGAGAGCCGGTCGGCCAGTGGGCCGTTGGTTTCGTCCGACATCGGCAATCCTACCGCGAACGGCGGATCGTGCCGAATCGGAAAATCCAGGTCGGCGGCCCGGGCCAGGTAGTCGATCAGCCGGCGGCGCGCCTCGTCCGGTTGCTCGCCCAGCGGCAGCCGGCGGTCGATCTCGATGGTGCACGCCTCGGGCACGGTGTTCACGCCGATGCCGCCGTGGATCGTGCCCACGCTCAACGTGGCCGGCCCACAAAGGTCATCGGCGGCCAGGCGGGCCAACCCCCTGCTGCGCGTACCGTTCGATTGCCAGCAGCACACGGGCCATTTTGTAGACCGCGTTTTCGCCTGCCTCCGGTTGCGCGCTGTGGACGGCGCGGCCTGATGTGTGGCATTTCCAGCGGACCATGCCCTTGTGCGCCACCACGACGTTCAGGCCGGTCGGTTCGGCGACCACGGCCGCGTGTGGCCTGCGAGGAATGATACCGCCGGTTCGGACGGTCCAGAGTCCTGTCAGGATACTCGCGCCGGTGAAGCCGTATTCCTCGTTGACCGTGCAACTCATTACGATGGTAGGCATGCCGGGTGGGCGCTGCTCAGCCAGCCGCGCCACGGCCGCCAGCATGGCAGCCATGCCGCCCTTCGTATCGCAGGCGCCCCGGCCGTAAAGTCGACCGTCACGGACCTCGGGCCGAAACGGTTCGATCGTCATTCCTTCGACCGGCACGGTATCCTGATGGGCCTCCAGCAGGACCACTTGACCACCGCGCCGCGGCGGCAACTCGCCGTCGAGCCGGGCAATCACGTTCTCCCGACCGGGAGCGACTGGCTGCCTTTCCACGGCAAGCCCCAGCCGCCGGAAGGTCTCTTCCAGGTACACAGTCAGCCGATCTTCGCAGAACGGCGGCCCCGAAACCCCTTCTTTCCCCATCGGATTGACGCTGGGGATGGCCACCAGTTGGGCCAGTGTCTCGATCGGGTCGAGTCTCACGGCATGGTTTTCCTTCCGGCGCTTCCCACAAACAGGTAATTGTAGCCTATCGGCTGTCGGCAGAAACCGATCCGTGGGTAGTATTATCCAACCAAAGAAACAAACCGGGCATTCCCCCCAAACGCGGGGTTGAGATCGCAGAGAAGCCGGATCATAATACATAGAGGTGTGAGGGGGTTCCCTCATATCATCGCGCCCTTCGTAGGCTCCTGCCCCGCCTGCGAAGGGCCACTTCTTGCGCCGATGGGAAACCGCGAAACGCTGCCACTGCTTGCAAGCAAGCAGTGGCACATGGGAGTTAGCCTTCTATCGGATCGCTGAGAAAAAAAGTGCCGCCACCCCAGTCTGCCCCGGGTCCCGGAGTGGCGACGGGTTATCTTTGTTGCTGGTAATGGTTATAAAACATTGGTGTGACACCTATCTGTCACCCCTTTGCGAAATAGCTGTCTAAAAAATTCAAGAAAATCTGTCTGCTGACCAATCCACATGGCCCAACAGCGAATCCGTGCCGCCGAACTGGCCAAGCTGCTCAACTCGGCAAGCCAGCCGATCTACGTGCTGGACGGCGAGTTTGCCGTGATTTTCTGTAATCGGGCATGCCACGACTGGCTGGGCCCGTCGGCCGACGGGTTGCTCGGCCGGCGGTGTGCGTATCACTCGAGCCTGGAGGTAACCGGGCCGGAGGCCGCTGCGGCCGGGCTGTGTCCGCCGCCGCCGGCAATGGCCTGCCAGGAAGTGGTGGCCACCGTCTCGTGCAGCAACCGCGACGGCACACTGCGGCGTCGCCGGGCAAGGTTCGTTCCACTGGGCACCTGCCCGGAGGACCTGATCGCCGTGGTCGCCATCCTCGACGCCGAAGACCTGGACACGGTAGCCTCACCCGAACCCGAAGTGTTGCCACCACCATCCGGGGAACCCTCGGCGACCGAGCTGCACGAGCAAATTCGGCAGTTCCGCCGTGAGGCGGCCGGTCGGTATCGGGCCGACCGGTTTATCGGCCGCAGCCCGGCGATCCGCCGGGCCCGGTCCCAGATCGAACTGGCCGCCGGCAGTCGGGCCAGCGTGCTGTTGGTGGGTCCGCCCGGTAGCGGACGTCAACATGTCGCGTCGGCCATTCACTACGGCGGCGACCAGCCGTTGGCTGGCTCGCTGATTCCGCTGGCTTGCTCGGTATTGGACGCCGAGTTGATCCGCTCGACCGTGACGGCGTTGGCCACCAGCAGTTCGCTCGGCGAGCAGCCTGGCCGTGGCACGCTGCTACTGAACGAAGCCGACCAAATTCCGGCCGATGTGCAGCCGGAGTTGACCGCGGTGTTGCTGGGCAGGTCGTTTCCGCTGAGGCTGATCGCCACGGCCGAGCAGCCGCTGGGCGAGCTGGTCCGGGCTGGAAGGTACCGCGAGGACCTGGCCGCCGCGCTGAGCACGATCACCATCGAGCTTCCGCCGCTTGCCTGCCGGCGCGAGGACCTGCCGCTGCTGGCCCAACTGTTCCTCGAAGAGACAAACGTCCGAGGTACCAGGCAACTGGGTGGCTTCACCCCGGCGGCGTTGGATCGGTTGGACGCCTACCTATGGCCCGGCAACGTCGACGAGTTGGCCAAGATTGTGACCGAGGCGCACGGCAGAGCCGAAGGGCCTCAAATCGACGTGAACGATTTGCCGCGGCGGCTACATCTGGCGGCCGACGCGGCGGCCTATCCGCCCCGGCAAGAGGAGACAATTGTGTTGGACGAGTTCCTTGCCCGCATCGAGCGCGAGTTGATCCGTCGCGCCCTGACGGCGGCCAAAGGAAACAAGGCCAAGGCCGCCCGACTGTTGGGCGTGACCCGGCCAAGACTGTATCGGCGATTGATGCAGCTTGAGTAGTGGAGAGTGGATAGTGGAGAGTGAAGAGTGGAGAGTGAAGAGTGGAAAGTGGAGAGTAAAGAGTAAACGCCCCCGCACTGCGTTGCGGGGGGGACGAGGCGCACTATGAGAACAGACGCAGATTCGATTGCCCGATCGGTGCTGCTTCCGGCAGGCGCCGGGGTGGCCCGGTTGATTGTGTGCGAGCGCTCTGGGCGTTGGGCGGTGGCGATGCGTCGGGAATTGGTCGCCGACGGCATCCGCGTCCATGAAACCCGCAGCCTGGCCGAGTGCTGGGAAGTGCTGGCCGCAGCCCCGGGCAGCTTTGTCGTTGTGGAATTGACCCCAGCCAATGCCGAGACGCTGCTCGGCCGGATGGCCTGGCTACATAGCGAGTTTCCGCTTGCCCGGATTACAGTAGTGGCCGATCGCGGCCTGGCCGCTTACGAGTGGCTGATGCGCGAAGCGGGCGCGGTGTATTTCACCTGCTCACCTCGTCGGCTTGGCCCGGCGGCCCGATTGGTCCGCCGCCACCTGGACCAAGTGCCGTCGCCGCCGCAAAGCGTCGTCGAGCGGATTTGGGCAAGTCTGCCGTGGGGGAATGACGAAGCACGAATATTGTAATAGCCGGGACGCAACGCGTCGCGGGTGCATCACCGCGGGGCGTTACCCCCCGGCTACTGCAACTACAAGAATCACGCGCAAACCTCATTCCGTTGGAGAATTACCCATGGAGAAAATCGGTGAGATCGACCTGGCCGCCAAGAGTGTGATCGCCATCGGGTCGGGCAAGGGGGGCGTGGGCAAGAGTTCCATTGCGGCGTTTCTGGCCTATGGGCTTTCCCGCGCCGGGTGCAAAGTCGGGCTGCTGGACGCCGACGTCTACGGCCCCAGCATCCCGCACCTGATCGGGGCACAAGGGCGACCCGAGATGCGGGGCAATCGCATCCAGCCAGTGGTGGTCGACGGAGTGAAGGTGATGTCGATAGGTTTCCTGGTTCCCACCGGCGAGGCGGTGATCTGGCGCGGTCCGATGTTGCACGGGGCGCTAAAGCAGTTTCTCGGCGACACGGAGTGGGGGGACCTCGATTACCTGATCATCGACATGCCGCCCGGCACCGGCGATATCCCCTTGTCGCTCTCCCAACTGTTGCCGCTTTCCGGGGCGGTGGTCGTCTGCACGCCCCAGGACCTGGCACTGCTGGATGCGACCAAGGCCGTGGCCATGCTGCGGAAGGTCAACATCCAGGTAGTGGGGATGATCGAGAACATGAGCTTCTTCCTCTGTCCAGAGTGTAACAGCCGGCACGATATCTTCGGCTCCGGCGGGGCGAAGAGAAGGGCCGCCGAACTGGACGTTCCCTTCCTGGGCGAGTTGCCGCTGGTAACCCGGCTGCGGATCCTCGGCGACCAGGGCAACGTCGGCGCCGTGCTGGACGACGCGAGTTGCGGGCCATACCTGGAAGCGATCTGCCACAACCTGGTCAAGAATCTGGCCGACCGCCAACGTCGGCAACCGACCATGTTGGTGCTGGATAAATAGTTTAGCCGCCGGGCTTGCCCGGCGCGTTGTTGAGGTGGCAGTTAAACTGCCACCCCAACAACGGAAACTTGTTCCCATGCAAAGCGTGGGAACCAGAGCGCAAATAGACAGGCAATAGCCGGGACGCAACGCGTCGCGTCCCGGCTATCATCAGACCACAAATTTAAGGTTGCCGGCCTACACGAACTTTGTCACGCCGGGGATGGGGGCCGGGTAGGTGCCGTCCTCGTTCGGCTTTACCGGGGGCTCGGCGTCCCAGGCGTAGCGCTCGGGGGCAAGGGTCTCCTTGGAATTGATCGCCTGGTCCCAAGTGATCGCTTGCCCGGTGTACTCGACCATCCGGCCGAGGATACCCAGCATGGTGCTTCGGGCCATGTAAAGTCCGTTGTTGATCGGCTTGCCGCTGCGGATCGAGGCGAACAATTCTGCCTGCTCAGCGTCGCCGTAGTTGCATCCGGGTCCCTCGTAGCGCCAATTGGTTTCGCCTTCGATGCGGTGCCTGATCAGGTCACAGCGGCCCTTGGTGCCCAGGATGTGGTCCGAGACGTCGTTGTGGCAACCGTTCTGGGCACGGCTGAAGCCGTACACCCGCACACCGCCGGCATACTCGTAGACCACCGCGCGATGGTCGAACTGATCGCCGTACTCCGGTCCAAAGCATTGCGACCGGCCGCCCATTCCCCAGGCCCTCACCGGCGGTTCGTCGTGCAGTGCCCAGGCCGCCTTGTCCAGGCTGTGCACGAGCGACTGGAGGAGATCGTCACCGGAGAGCCAACTGAAGTGGTACCAGTTGTGGAACTGGTACTCCATCTCATTCCACTCCGGTTTGCGCTGGCGGAGCCCGTAGGGGCTGCGCATGTAGGTTTCCTGGATGGCGACGATATTGCCGATGGCCCCCGTCCATGACCCGCTTCATTGTCTCCCGTACGCCCGTGTGATACCGCCAGCAAAGGCCGGAGACGATGCTGAGATTTTTCTTCTTGGCTTCTTCACAGGTGGCCATGACGCTGCGGATTCCAGGGGCGTCGATCGCATGTGGCTTCTCGACAAACACGTGCTTACCGGCGTCCACGGCGGCCTTCAGATGAACGGGATGGAAGTGCGAAGCGCAGGCAATCAGCACTACGTCCACGCCACTTTGGATCAACTTTTGATAAGCGTCGAACCCGACAAAGCAATGATCGTCGTCGACGGCCACCTGGTCGGGCTTGATCTTCCGCAACCGCTCTCGGCTGCCTTTTAGGTGGTCCTCAAAGACGTCGGCCATGGCGATGAGCTTGACGTCCTTGCCGGCGTTCATGGCGTTGTTGGCCGCGCCGGAGCCCCGGCCGCCGCAGCCAATCAGGCCGACTTTAATCGTGTCGTCGCCCGCTGCATGGGCGCTTCGGCTAATGGCCAGGCTGCCGGCCATGCTCACACCGACAGCCGCCGCGGTGGAACTCCTGAGGAAGTCGCGGCGCGAACTCTCACCCGTGATGCCGTTGTTGCGCTCGCCGTTCATGCTTGGTTCTCCTTGGATTGGAGGGTGTTGTTCCTCTTTCGCCCCAGAGCGCCGCTATTTCGTTCTCAGCGCTTGCAGCTTGATGTTGTCAACTACGTTGCGAAGCGCCGGCGGCGATTGCTCGCTCGGATCGGCAGTCTCGCCGATGTATCTTTCATCTTTCGACCTCATTCGGTTTGAATGTCGATTGGAGTTCGAGGCACTTCTGCGGTGTATTGCGCTGGACCACGACCTGAGACTCCGCCTAGGTAATGGTTTCCTGCAAGATGCGCCAACGCTGGGCCGCGTTCCAGTTGGCTTCCCGTTTCCGCTCTTCGGAGCGCTTCAGATCGTCACCGGTCATGTTGCTTACGCTCTGCTTGTCTGAGCGCCTTTTTCAAGATGCTGATTCGCTGCTCGTTGCGGGCCGTTTCTGGCAATGCCGTCTGGCACTTCAACATATCATCATCCGAGAGCCCCAGAAAGGCGGCGCCACCCGATGTGAGTTAAAGGTTTCCAGAATCCGATCCACATTCATGTCTTTGCTGTTCTCCGGCACTTTCTGAAAAAACGCAACCGTTCACTTCCCAACCTCCACGAACTCCGTTTTACCTTCCAAGTCTGGAATTGGGTTTGCCACTTTTGATTTGTATTCATAGCCAAAAAGCTCGTATGTGTGCCACCCCTTATCTTCAGGGGTCTCGTCACACCGAAGCCAAATGTAGATTTCCTTGGCAGGAAAAAGTTTAGCAGGTAATTGAAAAGTATCGCTCCATTTCTTCAGTTCTCTTTCCCTGCCTAACTCTACGAAGTTCTTCCCGTCATTTGAGGCGAGGACAATGGGTGTACCTGCAGGTCGGTAGGTGAATAGGAACCTAAACGTCGCCTCTGTTTGTTCAACCTGACCAACTTTGTGACGGAAAATGATGCCACCGCGCTCTACATACCAGCGGCCTCCACAATAGAGCGCCTCCGGAACCTTGAAGAGGTACCTTGAACCAGGTCCTCCCCTTATTACAGTAGGGTTTTCCCCACCATATTCCTTGCCGAAACCCGCGATATAGAGATTGTCTTTAATCCTTTCTTCCGTCCCCAATTCAATCCCTGCTTTCTTACGGTAAACAGGTCTTACTTCTGTAATAGTTACATCGTCAAAGAATACCCTGCCTTGGCCAAAATAGGTGTATAAGTGGAGAGAACTCGATTTCGTCTTCTCTGGCGTATCAAAGTAGAAATCGTATCGCTTCCACTCCGGATGTCTAACCCCAACCTCTGGGCCGGACCTTGTGCCACCGCAACGGACCCGGATAGATACCACCACACCTCCCACGGTTTTCATCCAAAGGGACAGCCGATAAAACTTGTTTGGCTCAAGTGTGAAAGACTCGCTCGTCCATCTCGGGCAACAAAGCCCATCTCCGCTTAGGCTTATACACCTCTTGCCTGAATGCCCTGTGTTTTCCCATGTCCCTATGCCGTCTTTGAGCGTCCATGCGCCGGGGAATTTCTCTCCTTCTTCAAAAGAGGCATTCGGAACCTGCACGTCACAAAGACCATTTGGTGTTACCATCAAAATGATGCTGAACAGCCCAACTGCCGGTAACTGTTTTACCATAGTCGTATCCTCCTTTTTATTGTTTGGACAGTTTTCGAATAACAAGATCCCTTTTCCCATAAGAAGTCACACCAACATAAATATCTCCTTTTGAATCGCAAGCAATGCCGTACGCAGTTCCTCCCGATAGCCCCTGCTTCCATACGATATCGCCACCTGGATTGAGCTTCATGAGACCATCGAGGTTCATGAGACTTTTGTCGCGGATATGACCTGCGACGTAGATGTGTCCTTCGGGGCCTATGGCAACCCCGAAAGGATTGTCATTTACGCCATCCTCAATACCATAGACCTTCTTCCACTCCACATCACCGTTAGGTTTGTATTTGATAATGAATAGGGCGCTCTCGTTAACCGGTGAGAAGCACCCTACGACGTAGGCATTACCTTCAGCATCCACTGCAACGGCAAAGGTCCTGCCCCCACCCTTAAACCGCCACAGGAGTTCTCCGCTTGAGTCGTATTTCAGCGTCTCTCCGTTCCCCGACACGTACACATTGCCGCGACCGTCTACCGCAATCGCGGAGCCGAAACCTTTTACCTTCTGCGTCCATAACTGGTTGCCATTTGAATCGTATTTTGTCGTGAACCAGTCCAAGGAACCACTCTTGCCCCAGGATGGGCCGGTCAGATAGACCGCGTGTTGAGAATCTACGGCAACGCCGCAAATCCACTCATCACCACCGCTGTCATACTTCTTCTGCCAGAGAACCTCGCCTTTGGAACTGTATTTGACGATCAGGCAATCGTCGTTTGTGCCATTGGATGAGAACCCGCCCACATATGCATTTCCTTCGCAGTCAAGAGCGATTCCGTAGCCGGCATCATTACTGCCCCCGTCGTATTTCCGGTCCCAGACAAACTTGCCGTCCTTGTCATATTTCACTGTCAGGCAGTCGAAGTTGGCGCCGTTGAAGCAATAGCCGGTCACATAGACATTCCCATCCTTGTCCACAGCAAGCCCGCGCAGATAGTCATCATTCTGACTGTCATACTTTGTCTCCCATATCAAGTCCTTCCCGGCCGCCGCACTAGCAAAGCGGACTCCAAGAAGCAGAACCACCGCAATACCTACGACATTTCTCATGTGCATCATCATCTCATCATCTCCTTTTCTGGAGTTTTGTGGGGACATTCAACCTTGCCCGAACTCTTTCATCAGCTCTTTTTGGCCTTTCTCGTAGCTTTTGCTGTTGGTCTCCCTTGCGCCACAACTATCCCACCACACGGAAGGAGTTGGACTGTCGAATCGGCAAACCGCGAGCGTGCTCGGAATCCGCTCAAAAACACGCTTGTAAAGGTCCTTTGCTTTCATTGTGGAGCCGAAAGTCAAGCCCAGTATCTGAAGCGTGCGCAGATCTCTGAGCTGATTTGTCAAGCCGCCCGACCCTTTCACATTGACGCAAGCATTCAATTTAGGTAACCGTTCACGCAACCGCTTGATGGGCCTTCGGCCGTGCCGAAGTGTTACCCATGAGCGATCATTCTTAGTATCGCATAAATCCGAGACAGGGTCAAGTACCCGAATCTCGATCGGTCTGGATTTCCTGGTTGGTGG
>JAUWHT010000455.1 GCA_030605745.1 Pirellulales bacterium
CCGTCCACGGCGGTCGAGGGGAATTTTTGGGCAGGTGAAGCATACGTCCATAAACACCAACAATTCACCAAACCCGGGAAAAACGGCATCCGACGCCGATGTAGTTCGGAATTGGGAAGTCGGAATTCGGAAAACTGATCACTGACAACTATCCACTATCCACTATCCACTATCCACTATCTACTGGACTACAGCTCGCGGATGCGGATTTTGCGCAGGGCGAGCGGCAGGGAGTGGTCCTGGAATCCGATGTAGCCGCTGTCGGGGCGGCTTCTGGTCTTCGGGTTGTCCAGGCCCAGTTCGTTGACCACTTGCCTGTTCAGCTTCACGGTCAGATTGCCGCCCTTGCAGATAATGTGGAAGTGGTTCCACTGGCCGGCGGGCTTGGCTGCGTTTCTCGTAGGGGGAACTCCAGGAATGATCCCGCCCGAGTCATGGTCGGTCAGCTTCTTGTCGGTCCCCTTGCCGTACGAGTCGTAGATCTGCACCTCGATGCCCTTGGCCACGGGACTGCTCTTGTCGCCGACGTGGAAGTAGAACCCGCTGTTACCGGCTCTTTGCACCTTGTAGTCGAACTCGATTTCGAAGTCCTTGTACTCCTTCTTCGACCACAAGTAGGCGTCGAACCGCGACCAGCCTCTCTCGCCGGGGCGGGGTTCGAGCGTCACCACGCCATCGTCACTCATGCTCCAGTTGCCTTTGGTTGTCCAGTGCTTGGACAGATCGTTGCCCTCGAGCAGTTTGACCCAACTGTCGTTTTCCTCAGCGCGCAGTGCCGAGGCAGTGAACACCCACGCGATGATAAGACTCACTGCGGCAAACCGAGTGAACCGCCGACGCGTGCCATTGCCGAAACCGTTGTCGATCATGTCGAATCCTCCCAGAATCAAGTGTGATTGCTCATCCTGCGTCCATTTCGATGGACGCAAGTACAGTTCCCAGGGGCCACCAACCCTTCATTAGAATACCACACTGCAACCGGGGGAGCCAGCCCTCGCATGTTAACCCAGAAGGGGGGTGTTAAACGGAGAGCCTGAGAGTTCGAGGCCAGATTTTCGGGGGCACGGACACAATCTTGGGAAACGGCTCTGAACATGAGGTGACTCAAAGCACACAGTTACAGCGGCCGAAGCTGGCGCCCAGGCCCAGAGAATCGAACATGGAGGATTCCTCCAGGCAGAGCCCGATCTCCAGTTGCGCCGAGGTCTGCCGAATGATCTGGATCAAGTGCCGGTAGGCCTTCTCCCGGAGTGCCCGGGGAAATCGCATCCGACCATCGGACAAGCCGACCTGGTGCCGACCAAGCTGTGTGGAGATCGGGTTGTCCCGGCCGAGCTTTCGCTCTGTAAGACGCATTGCTTGGGGATTAGGAGCAGATCGAGCCAAGCGTGATTCGGGACAGCCTGATGCGAGTTAGAAGCTCGGTAAGGAACTCGCCGTAGATCATCTCCCAGTCAGGGATCGGGATGATCGGCATAACGACGGCCCGCACCGGATATCCTACCCCGGCACACGCTTCCATCGCCCCCAGCCGCTCTTCGAGCGGTGGCGTGTGCTTCTCGAACGCCTCGACAATGGCCCTGGGGTTCACCGTCCATGAGACAATCGAGTGCTCATGGTGGTCCAAGTCGAGCAGGTTGCTCACGTCCGCGCTCTTCGTGAGCAGCGTCAGCCGAGCGGTCGGATGGTTGGCAAAGAACGGGATGATCTGTCGCGAATAACCGGTCAAGGGGTCCAATGCTAAGGCGTCCTGGAGTTTGCCCAAATAGAAAGCAGTCGGCTTGTCGATCTGCCGCGCGATTCTGTCGAGCTTGGCAAGGATCTCGGGCAAGTTCAGAAAGACCTTCACGGTCGGAGAGAAACGCACCCCTTGCGTCCCCGCCAGGTAGCAGTAAGCGCAGCCGTACGGGCAGAATCCATACGGAGAGAAATGCCAGTAGTTGGGGCAAGAGTTGCCCTCTTCCGTACTGTAGGCCGCCTCAGCCGTAGAGAATACCGCCGGGGGCATGTCCTCGTCGTTCGGGGTCTACTACCCAGGAGGCGTCGTCAGGATCGACAAGCAAGCTCTGGAGACTGTCAACGACAACCCAGCCGTCGCCTCGGGCTTCTATCCTGGAGGCCCTTTGTCTGGGCCTGCCCAGGAATTCCCAGGCGGTGTCAAGCCGGCGAAGGTCCTCGACAACTCCGCCACCCCCTGCTACAATGTCGGCCGGCCGGGGAGTGCGGGGCCGTTGGTCCCGAAGGCACTCGATGCTTACCTCCCCGGCCGTTTCTCTCTTGCCGCTGCCGATTCTGATACAGCCCTCACCCCCGGGCTGCCCAAGTGGTCGTGACGATGGTCGACAAGGCCCAAACGTTTCCAAGACCAGACCACCCACATCGCTCGCCTGCCCGCTCACGATTGGCCGTCTGCCTAAGCGGCGGCGTGATTCTTCGCCCAGGCAAGAGAGCACTGAGATCGAACGCTGCGGCCTGAGGTACCTTGTTGTAAAAAATGGCCCCCAGAACCTATAGTTTTAGGGGCCAAGCTAATGTCGGATGACTGTTAGGTCATCACTCAGACGAGAGTCTGACGTTTTCGGCGCGAGGTCCTTTGGGGCCACGTCCTTCTTCGTACTCAACCTGTTGTCCTACACTCAGGGCTTCAATGGTCGTACCTTCTAAGGCAGAGTGGTGGAAGAACATGTCACCCCGCTCCCCTTCGATGAACCCAAACCCCTTGTCCGCCAACAACTTCTTGACTGTACCTTGCGGCATGTTAGCCACTCCTTGAAAACAGAACTCAAAAACATCTACAGGCCGTCAGCCTTCACGTACAACCCCTTGCAACGGAACAAGGCCTCGGCCAAACAATAAAAGGGGAAACATTCAACCGCAATTGGAGGCCAGGTACCTCTGAGAAGGTCACTGACACGCGAACCGCAGTGTGCCGAAGGGAGAACTCCGGTGGGAGTTGGGGCCCACATCTTCGTTTCATCACCCCTTAAGATAGTGAATAATACCACAGTCGGCAGGCAACGCAAGGGGTGGGGCGGACCAGGCCGCCTTTACAGTCTCTCTGGTGTTTACGCCGAATTTCGCCGTCTACGGCTCGAAGAAGACCTTCGAGTGGACGCAGATCGAGAACGAGGACCCGATCGTTCACAGCAGCGAGCAGCTCGCCCGGGTAAAGGTGCCCGACTATGCCCACCTGCTGCCAGAGGAAATCCGGTGCTTCACCACCAAAGGCGTGTACGACGCAGACGAAGCACAGCACCTGTCGTTCATTCAGGGTTCCGGCCACGAAGTACGCCGCCCCCACCTGGCCCGGCACGATAGCACTGCAATCCTTCAGATGCGCTCAGCGGTGATTCGGGATGGCAATAACAACGGTGGGAGAACGGGCGAAGGACAGGGAACCAGAAAATCCCTGTTGGAAGTCATCCGCCTGCTGGCAGAAATGGCCCCGGACGAACGGGATGCCCTGGTCGAACTTCTCAAGGCGTTGGTGTGACGCAAAGGCCGGGCATACTTTCCTTACTTTCTGGCTGTTGCCAATCGGGTTCTTGCTGTGGTGATCATCTCCCAAGCAACCGCTATGCTCGATCGGTTATCGAACGCGGACACGGCTGCGGTATTCTCTCGGGGTTAGGCCCGTTTCAGATTTGAACGCATAGGCCAAGTATTCCCGCGAGTTGTAGCCGGAGGCGGCTGCCACGTCGGGGATCGGCATATCGGTATCTGCCAGTAGTTGCTTCACGCGTTCGAGACGTGCGCGTCGTATTTCCGCGGCCGGAGATCGCCCGAGTACTTCCTGGAAACGTCGCTGCAACCAACTCCGCGATATCGGCACAGCACGAAGCACGTCCTTCACCTGGATCGGATCGGCGGCGTGGTCCCGGATGAAAGCGATCGCGCGAGCCACGTCGATGTTGTCGATCGCCAGCGTGTCGGTCGATTGCCGTGTGATCACGCCGGTCGGTTCGATGAGGATAGGGCTCTTTGGCGGGCGCTGCCCTTGCATCAATCGGTCCAACAGTGCCGCGGCTTCGTAGCCGATCCGCTCCGAGGTCAATGCGATTCCAGACAGCGGCGGGTTGCACATTTCGCACAACAGCTCATCCTCATCAGCCGCAAGCACGGCGACCTGTTCGGGAACCAGCAGTCGGGCGCGCCGGCAGGCCTGGATCACCTCGCGTCCACACTTTGTTGTCCAAGCCAGGATTCCAACCGGCTTGGGCAACGGTCTGAGCCATCGGATCAGGCCTTGCTGTTGGGCTTGCCAAGGGGCACGGATGCCTGCCTCCGGACCGGCTTTGTAAACCACGCATTCACAGCCCGCTTCCACCAGCAACTCAACAAAACACTGCCGGTGATACTCCGTGTAAGGCCACCATTCCAGCCCGCAGTAGGCGAAATTACGGAATCCACGATCCAACATGTACTCGGCAGCCATACGTGCCGAGGCTTTCAGGTCCGTCATTACCTGCGGCATGTTGACACCATTTAGCCTGACGGCCGAGATGTTCACCGTCGGCACACCGGCCGCGGCAACGTGTCGGGCCATGGCGTGATTGTGCACGCGGGCAATTATTCCTTCCCCTCGCCACTCGGGCGGCAAGCGGATCGTTGTCAGGTGATCTCTAGCCTCGATAAATATGTTCCACGGCCCGTGCTTGCGGGCGTAGCGGCCAATGCCACGTATCATCCGCTGTCCCCAGCTTGCAGACGTACCCACCAACACGGCCACGCGTGGAATTTTGGCTTTGGTCATGTTTCCATCTCTTGAGATGCTCGATGCCCTCTGGTCGATTATACCACCCCGGTTTCAAGATGACCAGAACTCTTACATTTTTTACACAAAATTGCATTGACACTTTCACACTGTACGGAGGACAATATCGGTAGTTCCAAATTTCGGTAGTGCCTCACGATGTTGGCAAGGATTTCTTGGGTTTATAGCGGTCTAATACTGATGTTAGAACATTTTCTCGTTGTTCGGCCCAGTCCTCTCGCTGCAGGTCGCTGACATGAGCCGGATACTGGATGTAC
>JAUWHT010000349.1 GCA_030605745.1 Pirellulales bacterium
GGAGAAGGCAAAGGCCGTAGAGAAAAAAATCAAGGATCAAATTCCACCAAGAGTGGCACGTCCCTGAGCGCAGCGAAGGGCGTGTTTGGGGCACCTTGCCACGCCCTTCGTTCCTCAGGGCGTGCCACCAATTTGTACAGCTTATTTCTGCGCGGGTCCTAAACTCGCAGTTCTCAACCCGAATTCAAGGATCACACCCATGGCAGGCCATTCCCATTGGGCGGGTATCAAGCACAAAAAGGCGCTGGTCGACGCCAAGCGCGGCAAGGTCTGGAGCAAGCTGGCTAAGGCGATCATCGTTGCCGCCAAGACCGGCGGTGGCGATCCCGACCAGAACTTGCGGCTGCGCTACGCCATCGATGACGCCAAGGCCGTCAGCATGCCCAAGGACAACATCCAACGGGCGATCAAGAAGGGTACCGGAGAGCTGGCGGGCGGCAACCTCGAAGAGGTTCTCTACGAGGGCTACGGGACCGGCGGCGTGGCCATCCTCTGCGAAATCCTCACTGATAACCGCAATCGCACCGCCTCGGAAATCCGAAAATGCTTCGAGCTTACCGACGGCAAACTCGGCAGCACCGGCTGCGTGGCCTGGATGTTCGACAACAAGGGCCTGTTCCTCGTGTCCGCCGCAGCGACCGATGAAGACACGCTGATGGAACTCGCGCTGGAAGCCGGCGCCGACGACGTCAGACTGGACGCCGGAAACTACGAAATTATCTGCGACCCCAGCGTCTACCAGGACGTCTGCAAGGCACTGACAAAGGCGGGCATCAAGCCCGAGGTGAGCCAGATCACACGCGTCCCGAAAAACACCGTCGATCTGGACGCCCCCACCGCCCGAAAGGTGCTGAAGCTCATGGAGCGCCTCGACGACCACGACGACGTGCAAAACGTCTCAGCCAACTTCAACATCCCGGAGGAAGTGATGGCCAAAGTAGTGGAGAGTGGTTAGTGGAGAGTGGATAGTTGTTGGTTGCCACCTTGTTCTCGCACTATCCACTATCCACTATCCACTAACAACTACTCCCGGTGCTCAACAAACGGCCAATAGCTTTCGAAGTCGAAGTCGGGGCTATTGTCCAGATCGTGGCATGAGATGCACTGCTGCTTTTCCGCCTCGGCCTTGGTCAGAACCATTGCCTTTTGCAGTTTCTCTTGCAGGGCGGTGTCGCTGCCCATCTCGGCCGCCACGTGGGCCCCGCCCGGACCGTGACACGTCTCGCAGCCGGTGTCGATGAGTTGGGGTGTTTCTTCCAGGCTCTTATAGCCGCCCTCGTAGGGGAAGAACTTGGTCGGGTGCCAGCCGACCACGTGGCAACTGACGCACTCGGGATCGAAGTCCCGCGGCGGGTTCAGACTGACCAGCGTCTGATATGCCTTGCCGTGCCCGCTCTTCTTCCAAATCCTGTACGATTCCTCGTGGCACGACTTGCATTTCTCCGAGCCGACGAACCGGCCGCCCAGTTCCTTTTGCGGATGTGGTACCGCCCGGATTCCCAGCCCTGAAAAACCCTCTCGGCGGAGTTGATCCTGGTAGGCCACCATCAACATCTCCATTTCGACCGAAGGGGGAAATCGCGAGTCCAACGGGACGCGTTGGTAACGCAGCGGTGTTTGTGGATCGTCGAACATCGCCAGCACGATGGCGTCCATGCCCTTTTCGCCCATTTCAATCAGCAGCGTCTTGGTACCCTTGATCCGAGCGGGCCTGGCCGGAGGTTCGGCTGCGCCGCCGGCGGTGATCACCAGGTCGAAGTCGGGGAACTTCCGGGCCAACTCGATCGATTCCTCCATCGTGGCATGGGCAAGCAGTATCAGGTAGTCGGCCCGCTTCTTCAAATCGGGCACCACCTTGGCCAACGCGACCTCGGGATCGATCATTTCGATCTCGTCGTTGTGGATCTCTTTCTGGAACTGTTTTCCCAGCACGCTGATGATGGCGAGCTTCATTCCGGCCGCTTCGATGATTTTCGTCTGGGCCGTCATCTTGGCGGCGAAGCCGAACAGCGCGACGTTGGCCGAGAGGAATGGGCCCTGCCGGACTCCGCCGCCGGCCACCTCGGCCAGCAGTTCCCCGGCCGGCAGCTGCAGATCGGTCTTGCCCAGCGCGATCGCGTCGTAGCCCATCTTTCTCATGCCCTCGACCATGATGTGAAACTTCAACTCGGCCTGCCGGCCGTACCCCTTGGCAATTCCGCCGACGTCGAGTCCAACGACCGGCCAACCCTTTTCCTTACGAAGCATCGTAAACAGGCTATGCCGGCGGCTCATCCCGCCTTTCATCCGGTCCAGGCCGGCGCATCCGCACGGCTCGATGTAGCCCTCCTGCCGGCCGGTAATCACCAGGACCAGCTTCGGCTTTGGCCAATCGACGAAGATCGGCCCGTTCATCTTGATCGGGTCGAACGGCATGCCCCGGTGCTTGCCGGGCCGGATTCTGCGCTCGATCGCTACCAGCGGGCCGGCTACCACAGGCGGGTTGGTCACCGCTTGGCTGCTCGCTGGGAACTCGCCGCTGTTGCGTAACGGGTTAAGCGGCTCGGCCTCCGGCTCGGTGGCAGGCACTGCGACCGGTTCGGTAGCCGGGACCGCGGGCAGGTCCGGTTCGACGATCGGTTGCGAGTCCGCTGTATCTGGCAGGACTGCGGGTTCCGCAGCCGGTTGTGTGGCCGGCTCCTCGATCACCGCCGAGGGCACCGGCTTCACATCGTTGCCTTTGCCTTCGTCGCCCGACGACGAACAACCGGCCGCCAGAATCATCACAGCGGCAACTTCCGCAAATTTACAATTTACAATTTTCGGTAGTGCCTCACGATGTTGGCAAGGATTTCTTGGGTTTATAGCGGTCTAATACTGATGTTAGAACATTTTCTCGTTGTTCGGCCCAGTCCTCTCGCTGCAGGTCGCTGACATGAGCCGGATACTGGATGTAC
>JAUWHT010000406.1 GCA_030605745.1 Pirellulales bacterium
CCCGACCATCTTTACAGGCTCCGAAACATACTCGAAACGCAAAACTCGGTAAGCAGTTGTCTAAGAACAACTTCGCAGTTTTGGCGTGAAGAGAATAGCCCCGCCCGGAAGGGCGGGGTTGAAAGCGTCGATAACTACGGAACCCCGCCCTTCCGGGTGGGGCTATGGGTAAATGCAAGAATGCGAAGTTGTTTTTGGACAACTCCTAATCCCCAATCCCTTTTTGGCCACTTGCGTCAGCCCGCCGCTCGTTTGACGAATCCGGCGAGTTGCTGGCTGCGTACGGGATGCTGCAGCTTGCGAACGGCCTTGGCTTCGATTTGCCGCACCCGTTCGCGGGTAACCTTGAATATCCGCCCCACCTCTTCCAGTGTATAGGTGTACCCGTCCCCAAGACCGTAACGGAGCCGGACAATCTCCCGCTCGCGGTAGGTAAGCGTTTTGAGCAGGGCCCCGATTTTTTCGCGAAGCAACACATTTCCGGCCGCCTTCTCAGGACGAGGCAGTCCACTGTCCTCGATGAACTCGCCGAAGCAGCTATCTTCGCTTTCGCCGACCGGCCGGTCAAGACTTACCGGGTGGCGGCCCATGGCAAGCACCCGCTGGGTCTCGTCCATGCTCAGGCCCGCGGCCAGCGCGGTCTCCTCGGTCGTCGGCTCCCGGCCCAGCTCGTGCAACAGCCGCTTCGACGCATTTCGCAACTTGCTGAGCACGTCGATCATGTGCACGGGGATGCGGATGGTGCGGGCCTGATCGGCGATTGCCCGGGTGATCGCTTGCCGGATCCACCAGGTGGCGTAGGTCGAGAACTTGAATCCACGGCGGTACTCGTACTTATCCACCGCCCGCATCAGCCCCGTGTTTCCCTCCTGGATCAGGTCCAGGAAACTCAGTCCCCGATTGCGGTATTTCTTGGCGATCGAGACGACCAGCCGCAGGTTACCGCCGGAGAGTTGCCGCTTGACTTGTTCATAGTCCTGGTACTGGCTGCGCATTTTTTCGCAGCGTCGGCAGAGGCTTTGGGGGGTTTCCTGGGTCAGCACCATCAGGTCGCGGAGTTCTCTGCGAAGGTTGGTGCGAATATCACGGGTGGCCGGATTGTGGATTAGGTGGCGGAGCCTGGCGCGGATTTGTCCCATCCGTCGCAGGGCGTCCTCCATTTGCTGCATCATCGCCTGCACCCGGCGGGTCCGCAGGCTCAACTCCTCGATCAGGGTGAGCATCTTCCGGCGACGGCGGATGAAGCGTTTTCGGGCCTCGTGGCGGCGCTGCTTGGGGGTTCGCCGGTTCAGAAGCTGGTTGAAATCTCGCCGGTTCTCCTCGGCCAGGTGCCGCAAGGTCCGCAGATTGTGCGGCATCCTGGCGGTGATCTGCTCCTTGGTCAACCGCTCGGTCAGCGAGACCTTGATCGTGCGATCAAACGGCAGGCTGCCGCGATGGACCTTCGTCAGCGTGTCCATCGTCGTCCGCATCGCTAAGTTGCAGCCGATCACCGTGCGGCGGAATCGCTTTCGGGTGACCTCGATTTTCTTGGACAGTGCGATCTCCTCCTCGCGGGCTAGCAGGGGAATCTCGGCCATCTGGCTCAGATACAGCCGGATCGGATCGCTGCTCCACTTGACCACGTCGTCGGGTGGGGGAGGCGGCGCGGCCAAACCGTCGGGTACTTCGCCCTCGGCAAGCTGCTCTTCCGCTTCCGGTTGCTTGCCGGACTGCTCTGAAACGTCGAAAAACTCCGCTTGCGGAGCGCCGTTGACCAGATCAACGCCCCGCTCCTCCAGGGCAATCAACAGATTGTCAAGCTTCTCAGCACTGACTTCTTCGTCGGGTAGGTAATCGTTTACTTCGTCGTAGGTTAGGTAGCCTTGCACTCTGCCCCTGGCGACCAATTCCTGCATGTCCTTATCGAAAAGGTTCACCTCGGTACTCCTTTCGCACCAAAGCGGCGCGTTGGGTGAAATTTCCCACCCCAATGCTACAACGCTATGTTCACCACGGAGGCACGGAGAGCACGGAGATTAAGTCTAGTTGTTGCAACATCTTTCTCGTACTTCTCCGTGTCCTCCGTGACTCCGTGGTGCGTTCGTTGAAGTTGGGGTGGTAGGGTATCCTTACCCGTCCGTGGGCTCGGAAATACCCTGCCGGTTTCGCTCCTGCCGGATGATTTTCTCCAGCAGTTCGGTTTCCTGGCTGTCGTCCAGCCCTCCTTCGCGCAGGGCCACGATCTGTGCGGGCCGCTGCCTCTCTACCTCCTGTCGTTGAAAGGTTTTGATCAATTCACCTAACAATGCCTCGGGCTGGGCCTCGCGGTCGTCCTTAGCCCGGCACTGCTCGTCGAGTTCGACCAACAGGCTCTTGATGGCCGGCTCGTCGAACTCCAACATCAGCCGGTCGAACGTCGGCACAATGCGTGCGTCCGAGAGCCGGCAACATGTTTCGTATATCCGCCGACACGACCCGGATGTGATCCGGTCCGAACTGATCTCTGAACGAACCGCCGGCAGACACTCCGGATGCCCGATCAACAGCTCCAACAGTTCGCGCTGCGTCGGATCGATCGTTTCGGTCGTGGTCGCGTCGGCTTTGGCGCCCGGAGGTCCATCCATCCGCGACGCTGGCGCCCGGCTCCGCGATCGGCGCCGAAGCAACGTCAGACGCCGACGGATTTCCTGCTCGTCAACGCGGAACCAGGCCGCCAACCGCTGCAAAACCTTCTCCTCGCGGAACCGGTCCCCGCCGGTGGTGTCCTGTCGCAGCCGCGGTGCCCTGGCCACGATCGAAACCAGACGCTCCAAGGCCTGGCTGGCGCCATGCACGTCCCGCTCCAGGTCCACCCCCCGGGTGGCCGCCCGGAAGGCGTGGTCCAGCGCGTCGACCGCCTTGTCGGCCAACAACTGGGCGAACGCCTCGGCCCCGTGCTCGTTGAGGAAGTCGCAGGGGTCGGTTTCCTCGGGCAGGGTAAGGATTTGCAGGTCGACCTGCTGGGCGACGAACAGTTCGAGAACTTCGTTCGCCCGGCGTTGCCCCGCCTCGTCGCCGTCGAGCACCAGCACAATCCGGTCGGCGAAACGCTTTAGTATCCTGATGTGGCTTTCCCCTAGTGCAGTACCTAGTGCCGCCACCGCGTTGTCGAACCCGTATTGGTGGGCCACGATGCAGTCGGTGTAGCCCTCCACCACCAACGCCGTATTGCTACGGCGGATGGCCTCTCGGGCCACGTCGAGGCCGTAGAGCAGGTTGCTCTTGGAGAACAATGGTGTTTCGGGCGAGTTGATATACTTGGCTGGGCTGGTAGCCCCCGATTCGGGCAGCACGCGGCCACCCATCCCGACGGGTCGGCCCTGGGCGTCGCGAATCGAAAACAACAGCCGACCCCGGAACCGATCGTACAGGCTCCCGCCCTCGGCCGGCCGGGCCAGCAGGCCGATAGCCTCCAATATCTTCGCCCGCTTCTGCTCGCCCTTGACTTGGCGAAAAATCCAATCCCGCTGGTTGGGCGAGAAGCCAAGCTGGAATTTCTCGATGCTCTCGGCGGTGATCTGCCGCTGCTGGAGGTACTGCCGGGCGGGCTCGCCCTCCGGCCGGTTCAGCAGACAGTCGTGATATTGCCCTTCGGCCCAAGCCGCGGCCTGGTAGAGCATTCGTTTATCGCCGGCAGTACCGGCCGGCCCCACGATACCCGCCCGATCTGCCAGCATTTGCAGGGCCTCGCGGAACTCGACCCCCTCCATCTTCATGATGAAACTGAAGATATCGCCCCCAATGTCGCAGACCCAGCACTTGAACGACTGGCGCTCGGGATTGACCTGCAAACTGGGCCGTGTGTCGTCGTGCCACGGGCAGAGGCCCACGTAGTTGCGTCCCTGGCGGCGAAGCTGCACGTAGCCGCCGATCAGATCGACGATGTCGATCGCCCCTCGGACTTGCTCCTTGGTATCCAGCGACGAAGAGATCGGCACCGTCAACTCCTGTGTGGCAAGACCAGCGAATTCCATTTCGCATCTGCCCTGAAGGGGGGGAAACAAGGGGACACTCGGCGATCATCCCCTGCGATGAGCCAGATTATATCGCGTCCGGCAAGACCAGTCAAGCACACGCCGTGCTGGCAATGCTTGCAGCCTCTTGCAGGGAATGAGGGAATGTGTAATAAGGAAAGATGGAAAAGGGGAAAAAGGGGAAATCGAAATAGTTAGTCCTTGTTTCCCCTTTTCCCCCTTCCCCCTTCCCCCTTTTTCCTTTTTACACCTGACGCGAAAAAAAGGACACCTGATGCGTACTTTCCTGGTTACCGGCGGGGCCGGTTTCATCGGCTCGCACATCGCCCAAACGCTGGCCGAGCGGGGCGAGCGGGTCCGCGTGCTCGATAACCTGAGCACCGGGCGCCTGTCGAACATGGACGGCTTCCGCGAAAAGATCGAGTTTGTCCAGGGCGATCTGGTCGACCCGCAGACCGTAGCAGAGGTGGTCGATGGGGTGGATTGTGTCTTCCATCAGGCCGCATTGGCCTCGGTGCCGCGGAGCGTCGAGACGCCGCTGGATACCAACGCCGCCTGCGTGACCGGCACACTGGTCCTGCTGGACGCGGCACGCCGGGCCGGGGTGCAAAGGGTCGTGTATGCAGCCTCCAGCAGCGCCTATGGCGACCAGCCCAACAGCAGCAAGCGCGAAGCCGACCTGCCCGAGCCCATCTCGCCCTACGGGGCCGCCAAACTGGCCGGCGAATACTACTGCCGGGCGTTTACCGCCACCTACGGCTTCGAGACCGTCTGTCTGCGCTACTTCAACGTCTTCGGACCGCGGCAGGACCCCGACAGCCCCTACTCGGCCGTGATCCCGTTGTTCATCACGGCCATACTCTCCGGCCGGCAGCCGGTGATCTACGGCGACGGCCTGCAATCGCGCGACTTCACCTTTGTGGCCAACGTAGTCGATGCCAACCTGCTGGCCGCCGACGCCCAGCACGTAGCCGGCCGGGTGCTAAACGTAGCCAACGGCTGCAGCACCGACCTGCTCACCTTGATCGACGTACTGAACCGACTACTGGGCACCGACGTCAAACCCCGGCACGCCGCCCCCCGCCCCGGCGACGTCCGCGAAAGCCTGGCCGACATCACCCTGGCCCGAAAGTACCTCGCCTATGAACCGACAATCGACTTCCAGGAAGGCCTACGGCGGTCAATCGATTACTACCGGCAGCTTGCCGGGCGATAACCGCTCGCGGCAATTTTCGGTAGTGCCTCACGATGTTGGCAAGGATTTCTTGGGTTTATAGCGGTCTAATACTGATGTTAGAACATTTTCTCGTTGTTCGGCCCAGTCCTCTCGCTGCAGGTCGCTGACATGAGCCGGATACTGGATGTAC
>JAUWHT010000285.1 GCA_030605745.1 Pirellulales bacterium
AATTCCACCAAGAGTGGCACGTCCCTGAGCGCAGCGAAGGGCGTGTTTGGGGCACCTTGCCACGCCCTTCGTTCCTCAGGGCGTGCCACCAATTTGTACAGCCGCGTCCACGCGGCGTTACCGCCCGGCGTAGACGCCGGGGCTAAACAACTGGGTACTCGAATTGAGAATCTTCTCGCAGGCCTCGCAGACCATTTCTACGCTGATGGCCTCCATGAGTTCTGGTGATGCGTGTCGTCGCGCTCGGGTGGAGCCCTCGAATGACATTTTTTGCACGGCCACGTTCTGCGGTCCGTAGGGTCCATGCCGCCTGGCCGGCCAGGGTCCGTAGAGTCCCACGCAGGGCGTCCCCACCGCCGCGGCCAGGTGCAGCGGTCCGGTATCGGAACCGATAAACAGCCGGGCCCGGCGTGCCAGGGCGGCCAATTCCATGAGCGTGGTCGGCGGCGCCGGTTGGGCGTGTCCGTGCGAGCCGGCCGCAATCTGTTCAGCCGCGGTGTGTTCTTTCTGGTTGCCCCAAACCACCAACGTCGGCAGGCCCCGCTTGCCGCCCAGGTAGGATGTCACCGCAGCGTACCGTTCCACCGGCCAGAGCTTCGACGGCCAACCTGCCCCCGAGTTGATCATCGCAAAGCCTTCTTCAAGTCCGGCCCGGTGGATTATCTCTTGCGCGGATACGCGGTCCGGCGGGTGTTCGGGCACCTGGAACCGGACCGCCGGCGACTCGATCCCCAGCGGCCGCAATAACTGGAGGTTGCGATCGATCACGTGCTCGACGGTGATTTCGACCAGATGGTTATTCAACCACCGGCTCATCTCCCGGCCCCAGTAGCCGCTGAACCCGATGCGACACCGGGCGCCGGAGAGCCAGGCGAGAATTGCACTTTTGGAAAGGCCCTGGGCCTCGATCGCCACGTCGAACTTCATCGCGTGGAGCCGGCGGCGTAATTGCCACACGGTTCTTGGCGATTTCAGCCAACCACGTGGCAACGTGATCAACTCGTCGAGCGCCTGGTGCCCGCGCAACAGCGTGGCTCCCCATTCTTCCACTGCCCATGCCAACATCGCGTCGGGAAATCGTTCCCGCAGCGCGCAGGCCACTGGCATCCCGTGAACGATGTCGCCGATCGCGCTGAGGCGCACAATCAGGATCCTGGGCGACCGGCCGGTTGTCGGCGTGTGGGACGGCATGATACGGGCACTCACTGCGGTTTAGCCGCCGCGTCCACGCGGCGCGGCAATTATAGTCGTACCGCGATGGACTCCCCAATAGACATTTGCGTCATTCTGCTGGAAGTCCAGCTTTCGGGTGAGTATTCCTCCTCCAATCTCCATAATATTCATGATCTATCACCCCCCCTCAGACCTCGGCCGGAATCGGCCTCGTCGGGATTATCGACCCGAACGGGTGGGCGGGTTTAGTAAGCCTGCGCGGCTTGTGCCAAATTTGGCGATTGTCAGGCCGATTGCTGCACCGTGGTGCTGGTTATTGACCTGCCCGACAAATCCTGGTATGATTTCTGGTAATACTGGAGGAAGATCATGACAGCATCCAAGATAGCCATCTCAATGGATCAGGACCTACTTGCGGAACTCGACCAGCTTGTGGCCACGAAGGCGTTTGGCAGCCGTAGCCAGGCGATCCGGCTTGCCGTGCAGGAAAAACTGGCTCGCATCAGCCGCAACCGGTTAGCCCAGGAATCCGCTAAGCTGGACCCGGCCTTCGAGCAAGCCATGGCTGAGGAAGGCATCTCAGGAGAATTGGCCCAATGGCCCGAATACTGAGGGGCGATATCTTTTGGGCTGACCTGAACCCCACTCGGGGACATGAGCAGGCTGGATTGCGCCCGGTGCTGATCCTCAGTCATAATGTGTTCAACGAACGGTCGGGAACGGTGATTGCCGTGGCCATCACCAGCCGACCACAACGGGCCGGATTTCCCTTAACGCTCGAACTCCAAAGTGCGAAACTGCCCAAGCGTTCGTGGGTCAAGATCAGCCAGATTCGCACACTTTCGACCGAACGACTGGGCAACAAGCTCGGCCGCGTATCTGCCGAGGAACTCAACAAGATGGTTGAGGGGCTGATCGAAATCGTAGGTGACTGAAAGCTGATCACGTCCCCACAGTGTTCACCCCCGACCAATACCAACTGATCGACTTCGGCGACGGCCGGCGGCTGGAGCGGTTTGGTGCCTTGCGGCTCGACCGGCCATGCCCGACCGTGGAGCGGGTTGCCAGGGCCGATCCGGACGCCTGGCGGCAGGCCGATGCACGGTTCGAGCGTGCCGACGGCGAGGAAGGCGAATGGATTTCCCAGCGCCCGCTGCCCGATGCGTGGACCATCGTGCACGGGCCGGTCAGCTTCGAGTTGAAGCGGACAGCCGTCGGACATGTGGGCGTGTTTCCCGAGCAGGCCGACAACTGGGATTGGATCGTCTCGCAGTTCGAGGCGGTTTCGCAACCATTGAAGATACTCAATCTGTTCGCCTACACCGGCGGCAGTACGTTGGCAGCGGCCGCGACCGGTGCCGAGGTAACCCACGTCGACGCCGCGCGGAGCACGATCGCCCGGGCACGACGCAACGCCAAACTTTCGGGCCTGAGCGGTGCACCCATTCGCTGGATCGCCGAGGACGCACAAAAGTTCGTCCGCCGCGAACTGAACCGCGGCAACCGCTACGACGCGGTAATCCTTGATCCGCCCAGCTACGGGCACGGGCCGCGGGGCGAGGTCTGGCAGCTACCGAAGCACCTGTCGCGGCTGCTGGCCGACTGCGGTGCGTTGACAGCCGGGCGGCGCCGGTTCATGCTATTGACGTGCCACACACCGGGCTTCGACCCGACCCGGCTGGAGCGCATGATGGGTAAAGTCCTCGACAAGGGTACGATCGACGCGCGGCGGTTGACCATCCATTCAGCCGCCGGGCATGAAATGCCCAGTGGCGTGGTAGTGTGGTGGTTCAAGATTGTTTAGCCGCCGAACTTGTTCGGCGCGTTGTCAAGGTGGCAGTGAACTGCCACCCCCTCAACGGATTTTCACGAGAAAACGCACCGTGCCCACCATCACCAGCCTGCAAAACCCGCGCGTGAAAGACGCCGTCCGGCTGCGCGATCGTCGGCATCGCTCCAAGCAGGGCCGGATGCTGATCGACGGCGTCCGCGAGTTGAGCCGGGCCCTCGATGGCCGTATCAACCTGCTGGAGGTGTTCATCTGCCCGGCATGCTGCACGGGCCGCCAGGCGCAAATCCTCACATCCATGCTCGGCGATTTCAACGCAGAGATTTTCAACGTCAGCGAACAGGTGTTTGAGAAGCTGGCCTTCGGCGACCGATCGGAGGGCGTGGCAGCCGTAGCCGAAATGCCCGAAACGACACTCGACGACCTGCTCCTGCCAGAGCGGCCCCTGGTAGCTGTACTCGAAGGCGTCGAGAAGCCGGGCAACGTGGGCGCCGTGCTGCGCAGTGCCGACGCGGCCGGCGTCTCGGCAGTAGTCGTTGCCAACGGGCGGACCGATCTGTTCAACCCCAACGCCATCCGCGCCAGCCTGGGCACGATCTTCACCATGCCAGTTTGCGAAGCCACAAGCAGCCAGACCCTCGATTGGCTCCGCCGGCACGGCCTGACCGTTTGCGCGGCCCGGGTGGACGGCTCGGTGCCGTACACCGAGGTCGACTACCGCGGCCCGACGGCCGTTGTTTTCGGCAGCGAGGCCAAGGGCCTCTCGCCCACCTGGGACGCCGACGACATCACGCCGGTGCACCTGCCGATGTTTGGGGTCGCCGACAGCCTGAACATCTCGGCCGCCGCGGCCGTGCTGTTCTACGAGGCGCTGCGGCAGCGCAGTGGCGAATGCCAAGCCGCAAGCGGCTACTGAACCAATTCCAAGCGATACATGCGGCCGGGCCGCTCGGACGGACCGTCGGCCTGAAGCACCGCCGTATCGCCTTCGACGCGATAGCCGAACGACTTGCCGGTGACCGGGTTGATCGGGATAGGCACTTGCTTGATCTCGTTGAGACTCTTGGGAAGTTTTCCGTCGTACGTTGCGGCAAAGAGCCGGATTGCTTCAACACATCGCAGCGCGGCCAGCCGGCGCTGCATTTCAGAGATACGCAAGTGGCAAATACCGACGGCGGGCAATAGCGAACTCGCCAGCGGCACCACCTCACGCTCCGGTCCGGCGGTTTCCAGTTCCTTTACCGCCTGTTCAATTCCTTCACGGGCTTGCCAGTAGGGTACATAGAACCACTTGAACATATCGTCACGGAGTGCTTCGAACACTTCCAACACGTGGATAACGACCACCGAGGCGGGCGGCATGTCGTCGATGTCCGGGTCGAGCCGTGAGTGCTCGACTAGTTCCCGTCGGGCGATAGGGTAGGTTTTGCCAATGAACTGCTCGATGTTGATTCTCTTTGGCTGCTGGTCGCCCTCCGCTTGTCCGGAGAACGCCTGCACTTTCTCGAACAGATCGGCCAACAGTGCTTTCCAACGTTCGGGTGTGTACCCGCGCCAGATGGCTTGCTCGAACTCGGGAAACAGCAGGTACACCCCGACCGCCTCCAGCTCAAGTGCCTTACGAAGATCGATGAGCGGATCGGGCAGCGCCGTGATCGTCCAGTACAAGCTAGGAACCTTGGGCCCTTGGATCACCAACTGCACCTGATCGGTCATCACGTCGGCAATCGCCAGGGCGACCAGCCCGCTGACCAGCGTCGGCTGATCGGCCATGTGCCGTGCCATGGCGTAACCGGTTTGCAGGTCATGAAACGCCTCATCATAGTTGCCCTCGGCAATATGCAGCCGGGCGCGAAGGGCGATCACGCGTGCGATGTTTCGTGCGGAGGACAGCTCGGGCAGCAGGATGCCGAAGATGTTCTCTTCCTCGCGGAACGGCATTTCCCAATCGCACCGGGCCCGCCGGGCCGCCAACTCGGCATAGTGCACGGTGTCCCGGAACGGCCCGCCCAGGACTTTCCGCATTTTCTCCTGCGGCAGCAACTCCGGTGGCGTCTCGAACCAGGATATCATCTTGTCGAACGTTTCATCGGAGGTCTTTGTCATCGCCAACAACAGAAACGACTTCATGTATAGCAGCGCCGCGTTGCCGGGCCTGCGGTCCAAGAACGGGGGCAGCAATTGGATTTCCAGAGCCGGCCGGGGTGCTTCCGCCGGGTGGATCGTCAGGCGTACCACCTCCACACGCGGCTTTTCCTGACCAACGGCCACAGATAAAGGCGCTAGCAGGAAGAGAACCAACATCAGGAATGGGACTGCGAGTTTCATGGGAATCTCCTTTGAGTTACGGGTTTGCCACTACTTTGTTTAGCCGCCGCGTCCACGCGGCGCAATTTCCCGGCGTGGACGCCGGGACCAAGCGCCCGCGCACAAATAACTTGTACGAATTCCACCAAGAGTGGCACGTCCCTGAGCGCAGCGGGCGTGTTTGGGGCACCTTGCCACGCCCTTCGTTCCTCAGGGCGTGCCACCAATTTGTACTCAACTACCGAGTAATTCTTCAAGCTTGATGTGGAGTCCGGGTCTCCACTTGGGAATCTCCGTGTCGGCGGCCGGAGTCGCCCTCAACTCAGGCAACGCATCTACGCCCTCGGTCAGCACCAGTCGGCGAAGCTGAAGGTAGTCGGTCCGCAGCTCTTTTCGCACTGGCCAGTCGCCGACGGAGTCACCTCCCACAGTGTCGCCTGCCACAGTACTCTCGCCGGTAGGGGCCGTCGCCTCGATGTAAACCACTCGCTCGACCACGTTCGGCCCGCCGCGCACGAGCAACACGCCGCCCAGCGTGACGGCCGCCAGCAACGAGGCTGCCGTGGCACAGGGCCAGAGCCAGGAGCCCGGCCCGCGCCGCCGCAGCGAGGCCCGACCGGCCAGGAACAGCACCCGATCCCGCTCCAAGCTCGACGGCTTCGGCTTTAGCGATAACAGGACGGCTTCGACCGCCGCCAGTTCTGCGTTCAATTTTTCTTGGGACATGATACCCCCAGTTTTTCTCGTAGTACCGCCAGTGCCGCCTGGTATCGCCGGTGGGCCGTACTGTCGGACGTGCCGGTCAGTTGGCCGATCTGTTCGAACGAAAGTCCGTCCCACACCCGGGCGACGACTACCTCGCGTCCTTCATCGGGCAGTGCCTCCAGGGCAGCGGTTGCGACCTGGGCGTCAATCGCGTCGGCGGCCGGACTGTCGAACCAGGCCGGTTTCCGCGCGGCCGCTTGGGCCTCGCGGCGCTTCCGCCGTCGGGCCGACCGCGACGCGCTGATCGCCTTATTGCGTACCGCCCGGTAGAGCCACGCCACTGCGCCCTCCGGCGCCCGTGGCTGACCGGCAAGCTGAATCAGGGCCTCCTGCACAACGTCTTCCGCACAGTCGCAAAACTGCCGCGCATATAGTTCCAATGCCGCAGCGTGCCGATCCAACAGCCATCCGAGCAGTTCTGGGCCGACGGGCCGGTTCGCGTTGCTGTCGTTTTCGCTCACCATACTAAAGACGCCGCTGACAGGGTTTCATCCCGCGGGATTTCGATATAAAATTGCTGACTCGTTCCCTGATTGTAGCTGTCCAGTCCCGAACCTCGAACCCCGAGCCCCGAACCCCTTAAGCGAGGTTCCCCCATGCCATGGTTCTCTGAACGGGCCGAGCGGATCGGCCGCGAGCGGCTTGAACAGTTGATGGAGCAGACGGTTGAGCAGGCCCGCCGGCGGATTTGTGCCCGGCCCAAGAGGGTGCTGCTGCTGCCGCCCGACATCACCCGGGCACACTCGGGGGCCGGTCGGCTGACTGAGGTTCTTTACGACCTGCTGGCCGCGGAGGCCGAGGTGCACGTGATCCCGGCGCTCGGCCAGCACGTGCCACACACGGCGGAAGAGAACCGCCGCATGTTCGGCTCGATCCCCGAACAGCGCATCCACCCACACGATTGGCGCGGCGGCTGCGTCTGGCTCGGTGACGTGCCGGCCGATTATGTCCGGCAAGCCACCGCCGGCGCCGCCGATTGGGCCATCCCCGTGGTGCTCAACCGGATGCTGATCGAGGAACCTTGGGACCTGGTAATCAACATCGGCCATGTCGTGCCGCACGAGGTGCTGGGGTTCGCCAATCACAACAAGAACTACTTCATCGGTCTGGCCGGTAAGGAGACGATCTGTGCCTCGCATATGGCAGCCGCCTGCTGCGGAATCGAAAACAACCTGGGCATGCTGACCACGCCGGTACGCGTGTGCTTCAACAAGGCCGAAGAGAAATACCTGGGCCACCTACCCGATCTGTACGTGCAGATCGTCATGGCCCGAAACGAAGAGGACGAACTGGTCCACACTGGTCTGTACGTTGGCGACGATCTGGACACGTACCTCGACGCCGCCCGGCAGTCGCGCGAGCAGAATATCACCATGCTCGACGAGCCGCTGCGGAAGGTCGTTTGCGTGATGCAGGGCGACGAGTTCTTCAGCACCTGGGTAGCCAACAAAGCCATCTACCGCACGCGGATGGCACTGGCCGACGGCGGCGAGTTGATCGTGATCGCCTCGGGCTTGAAACGATTCGGCGAGCAGCCCGAGGTCGACGCGCTGATACGCAAGTACGGCTACGTGGGCACGCCCCGGGTGATGGAGCACTATCGCACCGACCCGGCACTAAAGGACCTTGCCCACGCCGCGGCTCACCTGATCCACGGTTCGTCCGAGGGGCGGTTTTCGATCACCTATGCCCCGGGCCACATGTCCCGCGAGGAGATCGAGGGCGTGAATTTCCACTACGCCGACCTCGACCAAACGCTGGCCAAATATCCGCCCGATCAACTCAAAGAGGGCTTCAACGACTTGCCCAACGGCCAGCAGATATTCTTCATCCCCACCCCATCCGCCGGCCTATGGGCCACGCGGGATAAGCTGCTCGGGCGGTCAAAAGTCTAGCCGGAATATCTCACCGGGAAATTCACCACGGAGGCACGGAGAGCACGGAGAAAAGGCTTTGATTGGAGTTTTGATAGCTTGCATCAGACATCAAAGTATTTTCAACAACATCATTATCATTGAAAATACTTGCCTTTCAATAATCTCCGTGTCCTCCGTGCCTCCGTGGTGAGAAAAGCGGGCTAAACCTTGCGGCTTCGTAGAACCCGCCTACTTCCAGGGTTCGAGCAGTTTTTGCGCCTGATTGGGACCGAAATTCCCCGGCTTCGGATAGTCTTGGTTCTTCAGGAGTTCGTCGAAGGTGGGTGTTTTCGAGGGCACGCCGCCGGGCGGCACGTCCAGCCCGGCTATCCATACGATGCCGTTTAGCACGACCGTGCGGAAGTTGTCATTGGCCCAACTCCAATGCCAGTGTCCGCCGGTGAAGCCGAACCCGCGCCCGCCGTCGGGCCGTCCACACGCCCAGGCCACGTGCTCCGGCATACCCTTGCGCGACCGCACGGTTGGGTTGTTGCTATGGGGTCCGTCGGGGCGCTGGCGAGTGCTGTCTGGCGGAACGGCCGTCAGGATCGGTGTCACGCCCTCCATGTTCTGCGGGAAGCGCATGTGGTAGTACCACTCGTCGTTGATCTTAAACGGTTTGACGCCTTGCGTGATCGGGTGATCGGGCAGCTTCTTGAAATCGGCCACCCAAAACGGGTTGACCGACCAGTCCGTCTCGAAGTAACCGCCGATCCAATCCAGCAGGCAATTGCCCGGCTTGCCCTTGGGTATCTCGACGCCGTAGTGCAGGCACGCAAGGCCGACGCCCTTTTTCATCAGCTTGCCCACCGCATCCAAGTGCGGATTGAGCACGTGTCTTGGTCCGCCGTCGCAATAAATCACAATCGCGTCGGCGTCGTCCAGGACGCTGGCGTCCTTGGGCCAACCGTTCTGGTAGACCACCGTTTCAACGTTGGGCATGTTCTCGTCAAGGCACTTGGCCAACAGCAGGCAGCCGGCGTTGTGCTCGTGCCCGCCGTACCCGTGGCTCTTGCGACCGGCGATAAACACGATCTTTTTCTTGCCGGCCTTTTCCTTCATCGGATTGGCTTTCTTCAACTCCTTCAGCCGGATGTTCCGGAACTGCACTTTCATCGGCGGGCCGGCGTGAAGCTGAAACGCAATGACGCCGTCCTTGCGCCGCATCTGCACGTCGTTGTCGGTACACTCGACCATCTGGTGGCCGTTAATCGAGTGGCTCAGCACGTTGCCCTTGGCGATGATGTGGTACTCGTTCCAATCGTCCCGCTTGATGTGCTTGAACAACTCGTCTGCGTCGCCCACCTTGCCGACGACCTTGGGCTTGTGGTTCTCACCGATGACGGTCTTGTCGCCGCGCTCGCATAGGAACCCGCGGAACCGCTCGCCGTAGAGCATCCCATCGTACTTGACCTCGTCGCCCTTGACCTCGTCGCCGATGTCGGCCTGGTATCCGCCGACGACCCACTTACCCCACTTCTCGGGCTCTTCCCAACTGCGGAACTGGACGCCCGAGTTGTGGTTCCGCAGCCGGTACTCGACCTTAAACTCGAAGTCGGCCGGTTTTCCACCCCGCCAGATGATAAAGGTGTTGCCTTTGGTTGGATTCTCCTTCGTGGTCTGGCCTGTGATTGCACCGTCTTCGACGCGCCAGAACTCGGGATTGCCGTCCCAGCCGCGGAGCGTCTTGCCGTCGAAGATCGACACGAAGCCATC
>JAUWHT010000323.1 GCA_030605745.1 Pirellulales bacterium
AGTAAGCTGCATGGGTCGGCCTCCTTGCCTGCGGGAATGTTTTGTGACGGTTGAATCACATGCTATCCCAAATTGGCCTGGAGGCCGATACCATTTCAGCTACATTTCGAGCCCGAAAATGTGCAAAACTTGAACTAAGGACCCGCGCAGAAATAAGCTGTACAAATTGGTGGCACGCCCTGAGGAACGAAGGGCGTGGCAAGGTGTCCCAAACACGCCCTTCGCTGCGCTCAGGGACGTGCCACTCAATACGGAGCCGGATGATGAAGGTCAAACTGAATCTGGACAAGAAAGCAATCCAGGAGTTCTTCCTCCAGCACGTGGAGAAAATCGTCTTCGGCGGAGTGATCTTCTACTTTGCGCTGATGGTCTACGGAGCACTTGGCCGGGATAGCTTCGATAAGACGCCCGGCCAACTGACGGGGGCCGCCGCGAACGCCGAGAGCCACATGCAAGCAACTCCTCCGGAGGCCGAGGATTGCGATGCCCCCGATTTCGTCGAGATTGCCAAGATAAGCCGCGATCCGGTGAAGGTGGAATTCTACAGCCATTCGACGTCTTGGGACGCTTCGCTTTGGAAACAGCGCCGCAAGCGCGGTGAGCCGAATTTATTGACCGTGCAAGAGCTTCGGGGCGTTGCGGGTTGTGGTCCTTTCAACATGCAGCCGCAGCTCCGGCCGGCCGCGGCGGCCGGCCCGATACGCGGCAACCGGGAGCCGCAACCGAGAGTTCAGCCGCGGGACTCACGCTCCAGCGGCGTTCGGGGCCAGCGCTGGGTCGTGCTCACCGGCCTGGTCCCAGTCAGAAAGCAAATCGCCGCCTTTCGCGAGTACTTCAAGGACGTCCAGAAGCCAAATCCCGAAACCGACGTCCCCACGTACATCTACTACCGGGTCGAACGGGCCGAAGTAACCGATCGCAGCGGAGCTGTGGAACCTAAGTGGTCCCGGTTCAACCTGAGGAAAGAGTTGCAGAGAACCCAAAGCTGGAGCGGCACACACCAAGAGGTTGTCGAGGAAAGGTATATCCACCCAAAACTTGTCTTCCCCTTGGGTCCGCTGGTCGACCTTAACCGGGATGCAGCCGGGCGGGTGGGTCGCTTTGGTGGCGGCAGCGCGAGCCGGGCCAAAGTTAAAGAGAGTTGCTGGGGGCAGGAAGTCACCCATCCGGGAATCCCCTTGAAGTCGACGGAAGATCGGTTATTGCTCGATCCGACGGCTGAGCCTGAAACCGGCACTGATGGCTCCGACGTGCCCGAGGTCGATATGCCGTACGACTCACCGGCCCACCGTACGACTGGCCGCGAACTGCCGGGACGGAGGCTCCCGAGACACAGGCTTCCGATGCCCCGGTCCGAGTCCGAGTTTGCGCCCGCCCAGCCGGCGGGGCCCGGCCTGCCGGAACAGGATGAGTTGGAATATCTGCTGTTCCGTTTCTTCGACTTTACTGCAAAGCCCGGCAAGCAGTATCGTTATCGCGTCCGGCTAATGTTGGCCAACCCAAATTACGGGATCGACGACCGCTATCTGGACGAGCACGTGCTGGCCAAGAAAAAGCGGATGGAAGAGGCGGCCAACAAAAAACTGAGCGAGGGCAAGCAACGCGAGGCGAGGTTGATCCTGGCCCAATGGCGAGGAATCGAAACCCCCTGGTCGGAGCCAACCGGCGTCATTTCCGTGCCCCGCGACACCCAGGTGTTGGCCGTTTCGGTCAATCCACCGCTTCGCCTGGCCGCCGAGCCGTCGGCGAAGATACTGGTGATTAAATGGGTAGAAGCCACCGGGGTCGAGGCGTTCACTGAGGTTTCGACCATCAAGCGCGGCCAAGTGCTCAATTTCCCCGACCGGATATTCCCCGAGATCAAACAGCCCAGAAAACCCAAAAGGGACGAAAAGGACAAAGAGGGCATTCTGCCTGGTCGGCTCGAAGTCGAGCACACCGATTTCATCCCCGTCGATTACGTGACCGAGGCAGTCGTGCTGGATATGCAGGGTGGAAATCGCCTGCCCGGTGCGGATCGTCTCAGCGTGCCCGGGGAAATCCTGCTGCTGGATCCGGATGGAAACCTGGTCGTGCGCAACGAACTTGATGACTCGGACGAATACGAGCAGCGCACTCGGCAACTCGAGCAGGTGGGCGATGATCTGGACCGGCCGGGAGAGGGATTCGACATGCTGCGCGAAGGCATCCCGACCGAACTGCCGGGGTTCGAGTGATCATATTGCCCCTAACCACCTTAACTTGTGTTCCGCTGAGACCGATCCTACCAATAAGGCATGTCACGATACCATTCTACTGCCGCGCTTCGATCGGATGACCCAGACCGATCTCACACTCAGAAGCGATGTTGGCGCTATGCACGCCGGCGGCAACCTGGGCGCGTTGCCCTGCCGGGTGGGCCAGTGGGAACTGCTCGAACTGGCTGCCGAGGGGAGCTTGGCGCGGGTCTACCGGGCTCGGCCCGCCCACTGCCCCGCCGACCGACCAGCCGGCTACGCGTTGAAGGTGCTCCGCCGGGAGTGGCAAGACGATCCACGGGCCATCCGCTTGCTAGTTCGCGAGGCGGTCGCCGGGCGCACCGTCTCGCACCCTCACCTGGTATCGATTCTTCGGGCGAGGATGAGCCGGCCGCCGCGGTTCCTGGTGATGCCGTGGCTTGACGGCTCGACGTTGCAGGCGCAGATAGCCGCTAGAGTACGCATGGATCTACCGGCGACGCTGTGGATCGCGCGCCAGGCGGCCGAGGCCCTGCACGCCCTGCACGCCGCCGGCTGGATGCACGGCGACGTCAAGCCGGGCAACGTCTTCATCTCGCCCGAGGGACACGTCACGCTGCTCGACTTGGGCTTCGCCCGACGCCGCGACGAGACCGGCTCGGCGGTCGACCGCTGCGTGACCGGCACGTGCAACTACATGGCCCCGGAGCTGATCACCTCGGCACTTCGGGCCGACATCCGTAGCGACCTGTACAGCCTGGGGGTGGTGCTCTTCGAGTTGCTTACCGGCCGGCTGCCGTTCAGGGGCAAGGATATGGCCGAATTGGCCGGGCAGCACAAGCGGGCCCGCCCGCCGAGTCTCCTCCGCCTGGCTCCCCAGCTACCGATCAGCGTCGTCCGACTGGTTCACCAAATGCTGGCCAAGGCCCCACTCCGCCGCCCGCAGACCCCCCACGAGTTGGTCGAGCGGCTGGTGGCGTTGGAGATCGCCACCTTCTCCGAGCGTGGGTTTGGGTAGGGAGGCGCCCGGACTGCGTTTTCTCAAACGTCTCCCGCATTGAGCAATCAGTGGCAATCGTCAACGGGTATGCAGTCACCTACATCCGTACGGCTGACCTCAGTCCATTTGCTCGCGAACGATCCGATCCACTACCAGTTGACGGAACTCCGGCGAGAGGGTTGCGAAATACGCCGTAAAGCCGGTAACGCGGACGATCAGGTCGGGAAACTTCGAGGGATCCTTGTTCGCCTCGAGGATCTCTCTCGGATCAACAATGTTGATATTGAAAAGGGTTCCGCCGAGCTCGAAGTGCGTCTTAATCAGGCTACACACCTTGTCCACGGCATCGTCGAGCCAGGCCAGGCCGGGGTCGAGTTCGAGTTGGATTGGTGCCGTATTGCCGTAGCCGGGCTGGATGGCTGCGATCGCTTTGGCCATGGCCGTGGCGGCGCCGTCGGTGCGGAAGCCGGGATCGGGGTTGGCGCCGTGGGAAATGGGCTGCCCAGCCCGGCGACCGTTGGGGGTGGCACCTACCTGCTTGCCCAGGCGGACCGTGTCGGCCCAGGAGAACCAGCCGGGAATCATATTCCGGCCGCCGGGCGTGGGATGCTCCTTGACCAGCCGAGTGAACAACCTGGAGACCCTTTCGGCCCACTGATCACCCGGCGAACCCCCTTCTCCGTAATGCGGACCGGTTTTCATCATCAACCGTACGCACTGGCCGTCGGTGCCCTCGTAGTTGTTGTCCAGGTGTTCCGCGATTTGTGGCCACGAGAGGAGCCGCTGGCGCTGGATGCGTTGTTCTAGCGCGGCGAACGAGTCGGCCACCGTGGCCAGGCCGGTACCGTCGCAGGACATGTTGTACAGGTCAACGCCGCCGTTGGTTACGTTCAGACCACGCTCGATCGGGCCGTGGCTCAGCAGGTTCAGAATCAATTCCGGCTCGTTAAGGTGCTGGTGGTCCAGTTGAAAATCAATGCCGCGGGCGGTGCACAAGACTGCTTTTCGCAGGTGAGAGTCGAAGCGGTGCCAGAGTTCGTCAATACTTGGCCGGGCGTCCGACGTTGCCATCATCTCTTGGAAGGCAACTTCAAAGACCTTGGCGATGTTGATCTTCACCGTGTCGTTCATCGTGTATTCCAGGGACACAATACCTAATTTTCACTGGTTCGGGGACGGCCATGATATGGTGCGGGTAGCCTGGAACCACCACTCTCGCCACTTTTGCCATGCCCCCATTATGCCGACAACCCGAAAGGCCTCAAGAGAAATCAGTATTGTGTCCCTGGAATGCCCCCCGGAATTCACCGGGCAAGTGTCAGCAATGCTGGCACCTTTTCGTCTCTGACCCCGCTGCTGCAAAGGAGTGATGTTCAATTCATCTTGCAACAAGTCGTTTCGCAGTGTATCATATTGATGTAGATAGCACTCTTACCGTGGGCTAAGCGATGCGCAAGACACGACCGAAAGGCAAAAGTTCCAGCAGCCGGCTAATGGTCACGTTTCAAACTGAGCAGCGCACGACGCTCCGAGAGATTGCACGGCGGAGCGGCGTATCTGAGTCGCAGGTCGTCCGGTTGATCGTAGATGAGTTTTTAGAGCGGAACGCCGGCAAGAGTGTGCGATTTGCCCTAACGTCAAAGGATTCGTGAAGTGAGCAAGATGGATCTGCATCACCTTGTTAGTGCGGCGCGCACGGAGACGCCGGTTGCTGGGTTGACTCACGACTTCTATGCATACCCGGCAAGGTTTTCACCCGTTTTCGCCTCCACTGCAATCGAACTTTTCTCGCGGCCGGGGGACCTCGTCCTTGATCCTTTCATGGGGGAGGAACAACCATTGTCGAGGCGCTCGTTAGTGGACGAAGAACAGTTGGAACCGACGTCAACTCGCTAGCTGTCTTTCTGGGAACGGTTAAAACATCGGTTCTCACGCTACACGAGAGAGAAGTTTTGCTTGACTGGGTTGAGCACACGGTGCCTCGCTTGCACTACTATTTCCCGCGGCAGGAAATTGAGGACATACTCTCGGATCCTCGCACAAGGAACCTCAGCCTCCCACGGGCGCGACCGATCAGGAAGGCTCTAGCAATCGCGATCGAATCGCTAACGGCGTTGCCAACTGAAGCAAGTCAAAACTTCGCCAGATGCATTCTTCTCCGTACGGCGCAATGGGCGTTGGACAATCGAAAGCGGACAACCTCTCTAACGGAGTTTCGCGAAAGGCTCCGACTCAATGCCATATCTATGCTGTCCCGTGTTGCCGAACTGGCCAAAGCTTTGAGTTGCGCAGCCACATCACCATCAAACCGCACAATACTGCAAGCGGATGCATCAGAGCTTGCCACCCATCCGTTCTTCCAAGAGCCGGAGAATCAAGTCAACTTAGTCGTCTCAAGTCCTCCGTATCCCGGTATACATGTCCTCTACCACCGTTGGCAGGTTGATGGCCGACGCGAGACGCCTGCTCCCTACTGGATCGCGGATTGCTATGATGGCCAGGGCACGGCATTTTACACTTTCGGCGACCGACGAGCCGCTAACCTGACTGGATATTTTGAGAATCTACGGGCAGTGTTTCGAAGCATCAGGCAGATCATGAAACCAGGAGGCTATGTGGTGCAGATGGTGTCGTTCAACGACCGACGCCGTCACTTGCAGCGTTACCTCTACGCCATGCGCGTTTGTGGATTTGACGAGGTGAAGACAAACTCCTCGCGACGAATCTGGCGGGATGTTCCAAATCGGAAGTGGCACGCCACACTCAAAGGCGAGACCGGTGCTTCGCGCAAGGTCGTCTTAATCCATCGCGCAACGTGACGATGTTCTTCCCTTTTTCTTACGTCGCATCTCCTGACGCAACAATCGGAGCGGATGATTCCTCGTCCAGTTCACCCAGCGATTCTATCATGGGCAAGAGAACCGGCGCAATCGCTGTGGTGACCTGCTGAACACGCTCTTCGATATTCGCTTCGGGACCCTCGTCCGCTTCTTCTTCAGAGGCGGCGTTCTGCTTCCGCTTGCGATCAAGCTCCTCCTGTTGAAGAAGCGCGAGGCCGACAAGCACTAAGCCGTACATGAAGCGAGCGCGTGTCACCTCCAAATCATCACCAGACGGCTTTATTTCAGACTTCAGGTAGACGTTGTCCATGTTCACGAAAAAGTCGTAGACCGTTTGCTCATCGCCGTTTTGCCCGTTCTCGTCTGCGGCACCGGCATTTTTGATTCGCAGAGCAGTGAACTTGTCAAAAGGCGGGTTGTATTCCTCCCAGTCCTGCTCGTACACCTTTACGATGTTGGGCAAGGAAATGCCTGCCGGTATTTCACGTTCGTTGCCAGCTTCTCTGCTGGGCGGTTTACGACGCGTTCCCACCTGGCCGGTTGTTTCCGCCTCACATTGGACGTGTACAACAAAACTGTTCTCGAACGGTTCGACTCGCGAAGGATCTGTTGCCACTGCGACGAAGTTGAGCGTGTCACCGATTTGACACGTGGTCGGGAGTTGAACGCTGAGTGTTCCGACGCCGTTCTGCAAGTTAGGTCCTACGTAGTTTGCTACCGGAGTTCGGCCTTCGCTATTTTGCGTGTACAGAGAAAATTCGCCCGGTTCCGTAGAACGGCTAAAGTAGTCATTGTTTGCGTCAGTCTCAAACTGAATCCGCGATCGCATGTTGATCGCCGTACTTCGAACTAGGATCTCACCGTAATCCTTTCCTTTGAACTTGAAATACGTCGGATACTGCTGACCTTCGAACCGTTTTTCCTCCTCCCGTACCTTTAGTGTCTTGACAGGATTATGGATCCTTTGGCCTTGCAGGAACAACGATGCCAGCACGGGCGATTTTTTAAGCAGAGATTTGAGGATTTCCTCCAACGGTTTTGAGTCAGCCAGCTTTGCCTCGGTTTGTTCTCGGCGGCGGCGCTCCTTCAAGTCGCGCAGTCCTTGGTGACGCTTTAGCATCTCTTCGAGAGCACATTCCAACTCGAGCCGCAGATCGCCGCCACTGAGCCGATCGCGACTGTTCATAAACAAGACTTCAATTGCACGACGGGAAAAACGAGTACAGTCGATCACGACGAGAATAGAATCGGCCAAGTAACTCAATCCAACTCTCTTGCGAGTGAAAAAATCCGGAGTCAGATGACCATGAGTCTGTCCGTTGAGCGTAAAGATAATGCCCTCATTCTTGCGATATGTCTCGGCTTTACCCTTCTTGAAAGCGTAGATAGTCGCCGTCATTTGCTCGCCCGATGTACTCAACGGACATGAAGAGGGAAATCCTTCTTCGAGGTTCTTGCCACGATCATCCTCAAGCCGAACGCTGGCTCCCGTCAGGCT
>JAUWHT010000100.1 GCA_030605745.1 Pirellulales bacterium
GGAGGTTTCGCCTTTCGTCGTCGGCTTTCGTAGGATGCTCGGTTACGTTTCTGGTGGTATTGATTGATGTTCGCAAGTAGTTTCACAAATACCGGATCGCATTCAAGCGACCGTTGCAATATGGGACCGATCGCTCGAACCACTTGCTCGAACGTGATCTCCGGTTTTTTTTTCCCGAAGCTCCGTCGTTTCGGACGCCAGAATATACATGCCTATCCGCGAACAAAGCCAGTGACGAATCAGGCTTTGATAGGTTCGCACCTCGAACGCGCCAAAACCGCAAGCCTGCTTGGCTCGTTCAAACCACATTTCCACGTGCCATCGTGCAAATGCGACTCGCAGCATCTCCTCCAAAGTCGTGTTTTCCAATGCGTTGCTGACAAAGTATTTGATTTCGCCGGTCTCGGCGTTGCGAGCAAGGATCAGCCAGTACGACCGATCCGTGGGACGCGACCGACCGTCGGCATCCTGCGCCACCAGATAAACCCGCGCCGCTTTGACTTCCCATACACACGCGCCGCGGGTGGTGTCCTTGATGTGAACGCGCCGCCAGGACTGCCTGCAAAACACCCCGCTGAAGCGACAGAGATTGTCGACCCGCTTCGAGGCATGCGCGGCTTGCGAACTGCGGCAGGCCGGCTTGGTCGCCCAGCAGTGGACGTTGGCGCGAACCTCGCCGATCACCCGCTGCCCGCTACGGTCCATGCGGTAAATAAACTCGGGCACCGACGTGTATTCTTCATCGCAGGTGATCCAAGCGAAGCGAACGCCGTCGGCAAGGCAGGCATCGACTTGGTCGGCCGCGATCTGCCACTTCGTACGAAACACGGCGTTTGCCGGGATATGAGCTTCTTTGCGTCGGGCGGGGTCGTTGATCCAACATTCCGGCAAATATATGTCCGAGGCGATACACGCGCTGAAGGGGTTTTTGGGGTCGTTATTGGTGTAAATCAAGTGTTGCCCCACCACGCAGTTGTCGATTTTTCCGGACTCGCCGCACCACTGCCGCTGAACGCCCGGCGTTTTATCGCCCTGCTTGGCGTGTGCCGAGGCGTCGATCACGCCGATGGCGTTTTCACAACCGTGCTCGTCCATGATCAACCGGCGCATTCGCGATTCGATCCGTCCGTGGTCCCAAACGAACTGCGACAAAAACAGTTGCAGTGTTCGCACAGCGGCGCCTATCCACAGGGCAATCGGTTCGATGCTTTTCCGCTCGAAATGGGCCATAAGTCCCAGCGAGTAATTCACAAAATAGTCAAAAACAGGGGCCTTTGCGAAACAATCCGCAAAGTGTTTCAATTTCCTTCGTACGTTGGGCTCCAACGCCCGGATTTCGTCCGTCGTCATCTTTCACCTCCATGTGTTGTACACCGTTATCGGCGTTCGCCTGTGGAGGTCTTGAGCTAATGTGGCGCTGTCATACTAAACCCTTATCGCCTATGGCGACCGTTTTAGGAGCAATAGCCGGGGGACAACGTCCCGCGGGTGCATTACCGCGACGCGTTGCGTCCCGGCTATTTTGGTTGGTTTTCTGTAAACTACTTCAAACCGCTGACATGTTACGTCAATTCAAACCGCAGTGGAAAGGAAACAGAAAATGCCGGAAAAAGTCAAAGCAGTGGTGATGACTGCGCCGGGAGAAATTGAAGTCCAGGAGCTTCCTTATCCGAAGTTGGAACGGGGCGCCCTGATCTTGCAGATGCAAATGTCGGGTATCTGCGGCACGGACAAACACGCCTACAAGGGTGAGAAGGTCCTTTACGGCGGAACGGAAGCCGAGCAGGAAATCGTCTACCCGACGGTCCACGGCCACGAAAACGTAGGTACCGTCGTCGAGATATGTCCCGAAGACAAGTACCTGATTGAGTACCATGGGCAGGAACTCAATGTTGGCGATCGGGTGACTATGTGTCCGAACATCATCTGTGGACACTGTTGGTATTGCCGACACATCTTTGCCTATCCGTTCTGTGCGAAGAATACGACGATCGGCCTGTCCTTTCCCAGCAACAAGCCGCCCTATGTCGTAGGTGGTTGGGCCGAGTACATGTTTGTTCCTCCCAGATCGTGGGTATACAAGGTCCCGGAAGAGATGCCCGACGAACTAGCGTCCCTGACCGAGATATTCGTGGTTTCTGCAACCTTGGACCGGGCGAAGGAGTTCTCGCGCCTGGAAGCCCGTGGGTTCGGGTTTGCCGACACCGTGGTCGTCCAGGGGGCCGGTGCCATGGGCTGTATGCACGTTGCCAAGGCAAAAATGCTCGGGGCAGGCCAGATCATCGTTATCGATGAATCGGACCAGAAGATGAATCTGGCTAAGGAGTTCGGGGCAGACGTGGCAATCAACGTCAAAGACGTTTCACACCAGGAAAGGGTCAAAATAATCAAGGACTTGACCGAAGGCAGAGGCGCCGACGTGGTCGTGGAAACGGCCGGCACCGCGCGGGCCTTCGTAGAAGGGCTGGACTATACCCGAAGAGGCGGCACCTACATCGAAACCGGCAGTTTTGTCGATACGGGCGAAGTTGCCGTCAACGTCCATCGCCATATCGCCGCAAAAAACGTACTTCTCATCGGGAACTCCAACCATCCGCACACCGGATACTACCAGGCCATGCACATGATGATGAAGTACAGAAAGGAATATCCTTTCGAGAAACTCATCACTCATAAGTTCCACCTGGACGACGGAAAAGAAGCAATGGAGAGGTCGTTCGACCCCGAGTGCCTCAAAGTAGTGTTCGTACCGTAGGAGGACGCCAAAATGAGAACAATAGGTTTGAGCAAGTACATCAAGGTTGCTGCTGTCGTTTTGTTCTTCGGGACGGGACTGCGGGCTGTTCAAGCAGCCGACGTTTCACGGAAAGAAGGCCAGCCGCAAGCGGCGGAGTACAAGCTTTCCGATTTCGTCCGCAAGACACCGGACAAGACAGTGCGGTCGTGGCGCGAGTTGAAGTTCGGCACAGTCGACAGTGAAGCGGGCGGCTGCACGATGCGTCAGGTGCTCGCAGATTTTGGCGTTGCTTCTGCGAAGATCGGTGAAGCCGACCCGTCGAAGCCGCTGGCCGGGTTCGACGTCCTCGTGCTGGCCGGCGGCGTGGTCGACCGCAACGGCGACGTTGTGCGCGGCGCGGGTAAAATCCAGGAGTTCGTCAACGGTGGTGGTATCTGCTGGATTCTGTCGCAAGATCACGAAACCTGGACCTGCCAGTGGTTGCCGGAACGTCTCAGACGCGCGAAGCTAACACACCAGTACGGACTACGATGCGTTGGCAACAAGGCGCCTCATTACCTCTGTCCCTGGCTCGTCGAACGTCACCACGCGGTGTTCAACCATCCGAACCATCTCGACGAGAGCGACTTCTCGTTCTGGGCCTTGACAGTGGATAACGTTCCCTGTTTCACGACGGCCTTCTCCGCACTCACACAGGCGCCGGGCTGGGACGTGCTGGGCCGATATGCGGATCCAAGTTGTGCCGATGGCGCGATCATTCTCCAGGCGCCCGACGGCGAAGGGCTTTACTTCTGGACGCAGATATTCTCGCCGCAGATCGTGTGGAACCAGCCCAACAAACGCCCACGCCAAACGTGGGAGAAGTTCTTGGAAAATGTCCTGACCTACTTCGTCTCGCTCCGTCGCGGCGAGCTTTGGCGGATCGAGTCTCAGCCGCGGCCCTGGTCCGTGCTTGCCGGCGAGAGTCTCGCGATCGAAAGCACGGTGGAATCGCCGCTCGCTGTGGAGCAGGCCAGTGCCGAGGTACGTGCCCCGGATGGCAAGCTCACGGAGGTAACGCTTAGCGCCGTCAGAGACGGTCTGCTCAGCGGCCAGTTCACACCACAACAGGGCGGCGAGCACTTCGTCCGGATCACAGTCTCCTTCCGCGGTGGCGCCGTGGCCCATGACCACTTCGCGCTGAAGGTCACCAAAGGCTGGACGGCGTACCGCTCGATCGCGCACATCCACATGAGAGACTGCAACGGCTACGGAACCCAGTGCGCGGGTACGCTATTCGGCGCTGCGAGGTATCTTGGCTACGATGTGATCCAACTGGCTGCGATTGTCGACGACGGGCGTTGGGACGAGATGCGGATGGCCGACAACCCGGCGTGCCGCTTCGTCCCGGGCTGTGAGCTTCACTATCGGATATACAAGCGATCCGGCGAGCGAAGCGAATGGTTTTGCGAGGACATCCGGGCTATCGGAATCCCTGAGTTTATCCCCTATCCGCATCGCATCTACGAGGACGAGGCTCAGCAGGTCGTCGCCAAGCTGGTAGAGAAGATCCACGCACAAGGCGGGCTCGTCTGTGACGAAATGAGCTTCTGGGCCAGGCGAGGTCTGCCAATCGACATGACCGAGCCCAAAATAAAAAACGGAATCGAACAAGGTTTTAGTGTTCTCAGCCCACTCTGGGAAAAGCAACGTCGCATTTGGGGCATGGGCGCGGTTGACTGCCACGGCATCATCACGCTGTTGACCAGACGCAACTGGAACGTGGTTTGGCTCGATAAGCCACTGACCATCCCGAATTTCCTGGCCGCGATCAAGGCGGGCCGCAGCGCGGTTGTCCGCAAGATCGACCTGGTCTGGCTCGACGTCGCCGGGCAGCCAATGGGCGGGGTGGTGTACGCCGTGGATGAAGTCCCAATCCATTTCCGCATTGACGCCGGCGAGCCGCCCAAGGATATCGGGACTGTCCGTTGGCCTGCAAAACCCAAAGGCGGAACTGTCTGGATCGAAGACATGCACTACTACAAGCCCGACGAGCAGGCCTATGTCGTGCCTCCGGAACCTGCCCGGACGATCCGTCGTGTGGAGGTCATCAAGAACACTAAGGTCGTCAAGGCCTTTGCGCCCAACACGCGAGAACTGGAAGAGACCGTCTCCGACCGCATCGATAGCGATGCCTGGTACTTTCTGCGGGCGGACTCGTCCGACGGCCACGCCTACACAAATCCGGTATTTGTGAAGCGGATCGACGGCCCACCGGGCGCGTGGCTCTGGACCCGCGGCGAAATTGCAAGAATAACCTGCGATCGCAAGGAAAAACGCTGGCGGATCGAACTGTCCACCGCCGGCGACCTCCGCTTCCGCATCCCCGGCAGGACGGTCTCCTGTACAATTGACGGCGAGCCGTCCACCTGCCGCCTCGATCCTCACACCGGCATTGGCCAGATGAAACTGCCTACCGACGTAAAGGGAATTGACATCTCGTGGAGGAGCAAGTAGGATAACCCCACGGCTGATCTGCAATTAGCTGGGGGAACCTGGGGGAACACTGGGTTCCCCGATCAGATTACAGCAATATCCACCCCAACGGAGGACTTCCAGTGAACAGAAGTTTTAGAAACCATCCGACTGATTTCCACTGCACTTCGCGTCGAAGCTTCCTTCGACAATCGTCAGCGGTGGCGGCCAGCACCGCACTGAGCGGTGCCATCGCCCGCAGCGTCCACGCGGCGGGTGATGAAACGATTAAGGTGGCCCTGGTCGGCTGCGGCGGGCGCGGCACGGGAGCCGCTTGTCAGGCGTTGAAGACGAAAGGTCCCGTCAAGCTATGGGCCATGGCCGATGTGTTCGAGGACCGGCTGAAGACCAGTCTGGCCGGGCTTATCAAGGGCCAGGAGGCCGCGTACGATCGGTTGGCACACCAGGGATTCCGCGAAAAGGTCGACGTGCCGCCCGAGCGTCGATTCATCGGTTTCGATGCGTACAAGAAGGCCATCGACAGCGGCGTCGATATGGTGATCCTCGCCACCTACCCCCACTTTCGGCCCATGCAGTATGAATACGCGGTCAGACAGGGCAAACACGTGTTCATGGAAAAGCCGGTGGCCAGCGACGCCCCGGGTATCTGCCGATTGCTGGCTGCCAATGAAGAGGCCAGAAGGAAGAGCCTGAAGGTCGCCGTCGGCCTGAATTGTCGCCACAACCTCCGCTATCAGGAGACCATCAAACGCCTTCAGGACAGTGCTGTTGGTGAGATCGTCTTCATACGCTGCTATTGGAACGCTGGTGGGTCGGGGGGCTGTGGCCCCCATCCCTCTAACATGACAGAGATGGAGTACCAGTTGCGCAACTGGATTTACTTCACTTGGCTCAGCGGCGATTCCATCGTCGAGTCGCACGTCCACCTGCTCGACGTATGCAACTGGGTGAAGGGCGAGCACACCCCGTCACTGCCCAGGGTCAGGGGGGCCGACAAGTCCACACTGGCCTTGAGTGGGGCACCCTCTTTGACCACCACTTCGTCGAATTCACCTACGAGGATGGCACAAAGATGTTCAGCCAGTCCCGGCAGTTTCCCGGCTGCTGGAACAGCAGGTCCGAGCACGTCCACGGCACGAAGGGCTACGCTGAGATCAACCGTGGGCGAATCGAAGGCGCCGACAAGTGGCGTTTCCGCAACCGCATCCCCAACCCATACCAAATTGAGCACGACGTGCTGTTCGATGCCATCCGCAACAACAGGCCGCACAACGAGGCCGAGTATGCGGCCCTGAGCACCATGACCGCGATCATGGGTCGCATGGCCACCTATTCCGGCAAGATGATCAACTGGGACGACGCAATCAATTCCAGCGTGAGCCTGGCCCCGCAACGTTATGCTTGGGACGCCGAACCGCCGGTCGTTCCAGACGCTAGCAGCTGTTATCCTTGCGCCATGCCCGGTGTCACCAAGGTGTTGTGATTTCCGATTGCCCGGTTTCTTGAACCCCAGTGTGAGAACAAGAGCCAACATACGGCTGATCTCAGGAAGGAGTTTCCAGATGTTGAGAAACTGTCGATTTCTTGTATCGAGTTACGTTTTCATGCTTGGCGTCGCTTCTGCCGGTGTGCTCTTTGCCGCGGAGGAGACAGAAACGGGGCAGTACAACCTTTCCGATTTCGTCCGGAAGACGCCGGACAAGACCGTCAACTCGTGGCGCGGGCTGAAGTTCGGCGTTGTGGATAGCGAGGCGAGTGGGTGCACCATGCGGCAGGTGCTGACTGACTTCGGCGTTGCTCCTGCAAAGATCGCCGAAGCCGACTTGTCGAAGCCGCTTGCCCGGTTCGACGTGCTGATTCTGGCTGCCGGCGTGGTCGGCCGCGGTGATGCCGTTATGGGTGGGGCAAGTCGGATTCAGGAGTTCGTCAAACGTGGCGGCATCTGCTGGATATTGTCCCAGGACCACGACACCTGGACCTCCCAGTGGCTGCCCGAACGTCTTGGGCGCTTGAAGCTGACACACCAGTACGGCCTGCGGTGCATCGGCCACAAGGCGCCCCATTACCTTTGCCCTTGGCTCGTCCAGCGGCACCACGCGGTGTTCAACCATCCGAATTATCTCGACGAGAGCGACTTCTCGTTTTGGGCCCTCAACGTGGACGGTGATCCCTGTTTCACGACCGCTTTCTCCGCACTCACCGACGCGCCCGGCTGGGCCGTGCTGGGCCGATATGCGGATCCGAGTTGTGCCGATGGCGCACTCATTCTCCAGGCGCCCGACGGCGAAGGGCTTTACTTCTGGACGCAGATCTTCTCGCCCCAGATTGTCTGGGAACAATCCAACAATCGCCCGCGTCGAACGTGGGAGAAGCTCTTGGAGAACGTCCTAACCTACTTCGTTTCGTTCCGTCGCGGCGAACTCTGGCGGATCGAGTCTCAGCCGCGGCCCTGGTCCGTGCTTGCCGGCCAGAGCTTGGCGATTGAGACAACGGTGGAATCTCCATTGACCGTCGAGCAGGCCGTTGCCGAGGTACGTGCCCCTGGTGACAAGCTCACGGAAGTGACGCTCAGTTCGGTCAAAGACGGGCTGCTGAAAGGAAGCTTCACGCCCAAAGAGCGCGGCGAGCACTTCGTCCGGATCACCGTCCGTTTCCGCGGCGGTGCGGAGGCCCACGACCACTTCGCGCTGAAGGTCACCAAGGGCTGGACCGCGTACCGCTCCATCGCCCACATTCACATGAGAGACGGTAACGGCTGGGGTACCCAGTGCCCGGGCACGCTACTGGGCGGTGCGCGCTACCTTGACTATGATGTGATCCAGCTCGCCGCGACCGGTGACGGCGGACGGTGGGACGAGATGCGGACGACCGACAACCCGGCCTGCCGCTTCGTCCCGGGCAGCGAACTCCATTATCGCATCTACAACCGATCCGGCCAGCCCGGCAAGCACTTCTGGGAAGACATTCGGGCTGTCGGAATCCCCGAGTTCATCCCCTATTCACATCGCCTCTACGAGGACGACGCACAACAGGTCGTCGCCGGGCTGGTTAATCAGATACACGCACAAGGCGGGCTGGTCTACGGCAACAGTTGCTTCTGGGCCACGCGTGGCCTGCCGATAGACGGCGTTGAGAATAACGTGGACGAGGTCCAGTACAGTCATCCGGACCTGGGTCCATTCTGGGACGAGCACCGCTGCATCTGGGTCACCAGCGCCATTGATTGCCACGGTATCATCACGCTCCTGACCAGACGCAACTGGAACGTCGTCTGGCTCGATCAGCCGCTGACCATTCCGAATTACCTGGCCGCACTTCGCGCCGGGCGCAGCGCGGCCGTCAGCCGGATCGATTCGGTCTGGCTCGACGTGGCCGGGCAGCCGATGGGCGGCACGCTGTACGCCGTGGACGAGGTGCCCATCCATTTCCGCATCGATGCCGGCCAGCCGGCCACGGGCATCGGCACCGTCCGCTGGCCCGCCAAGCTGCCGAAAGGAGGCTTCGTCAAATGGCATCTCGTGTACGAAGACAAGGTCTACTACAAGCCGGAGGAGCAGGTTTACGTCGTTGCCCCGGAACGTCCCCGTACAATCCGTTGGGTGGAGGTTGTCCGAGGCGGTGATGTCATCAGGACATACCTACCCAACTCACTAGAGGTGGAACAGAGCTTTACCGACCGCATTGACGGCGACGCCTGGTACTGCCTGCGGGCGAAGTCTTCCGACGGTTCCGCCCACACGAATCCGGTATTCGTGAAGCGGATCGACGGCCCGCCAGGCGCGTGGCTCTGGACCCGCGGCAAGATCGCCCGGATGACGTGCGACCGCGAGGAAAAACGCTGGCGGATCGAACTGTCCACCGGCGGCGACCTCCGCTTCCGCTTCCCCGACGAGGCAGTCTCTTGTATAATTGACGATGAGCCGTCCACCTGTCGGCTCGATCCTCGTACCGGCATCGGCGAGTTGAAAGTGCCCGCCGCCGCAAAGGAGGTCGAAATATCATGGGGGAGCAAGAACGCAGGGCCTTAAGCCCATCAACGTCACCACACTAACCAGAAGGAGGAATCGCCATGTTGCCGAAGCGTGTTATTGTCAGGATCACAACAAGTTGCCTGGTGGCCCTTGGAGTCCTGGCGTCGGGATCTGCGACGCCTCAGAGTCCAGAATCCCCGGGGCAGACCGCCAGCGGGAATAGAGTCTTTCTCGACAACTTCGACCAGCCGGACCGATGGCAGTTGACGTGTCATGCGGACGGGGAGGCCAGCGCGAGTTCCGGAGACACGGGAACGAGCTTCGGTGCGTCCGACACGATCCAATACGCCGACGGACTCGGTGCGTCCGACACGATCCAATACGCCGACGGACCGGCCTGTCGGCTGCACTACAACTTTGCCACCAAGGGCCACGATGCCGCAATACTGTCTAGAGAAGTTAGGGTGGAATCCGCGGGGGCCATCAAGCTGGCCGTTCATGGGGATGCGTCGGGGCACCGGATCTTCTGCGTTTTCACCGACGCCAGCGGCGAGCGACACTTCCTGCCGATCTGCCAGGCAATCGATTGGAAGGGCTGGAAGGTTCTCCACAGGGACCTTGCAGGTCTTACAAAAGGCCCGCCCAAACACGTCGTCGAAGCAACACACTTCGGCGGTGATCAAAATCAGAAGCTGGATTATCCTATCACTGCTCTTGCTATCGGACTCAATGATAGCCCCGACACGTTTGTCGGCAGTGGAAACATCTATTTCGGTCTTGTGGAGATCATGGCTCCTCTCAAGTGAAATTCAAGGAGAATAAACGATGAAAGTCAGTATGATGGATGCCGTTAGAATTAGGTCTTTTTGCCTGCTGGCGTGCCTGATGGTTGCTTTGCCCAACATGGCACAGGGGCAAGACAAGTCACTCGTCGCACGGCCGGGACCGGTTTCCATCCCGACGGTGTGGCAGCCGTACCGCATCCACGGTCGCGAGTTCTGGCTCGAGATGCCACTGCACCCACGAACCCAGGAGCTATTCAAGAAGGCCGGGATCTATGATGACCCGATGTATCGGGAAGCGGCGCTGCGCGTTTGGTGGCGGACGATCCAGGAGCCCGACTCGCCTCTGTACAAGCAGCTCCTGGAGCGGGACAACGTGGTCACTCTCAGATCGGGCTACTTCGTCTACGATTCCAAGATGGAGACCTTGAAAAAGGAGGACTACGACCGGTTCGTCACGGATTTCGGCGACCGGTTCATCGGTATCCACGGCATCCACGAGTCGATGGGATGGCACGCCTGTGCCTTTGATCGCAAGGCGCACACATACCCCAAGATGAAGGAAGGGATGCCGCCCTTCGCGGTAAAGGATAATTACGGCAAGGAGCTGGTTCTGCCGGAGCCGATTTTGGATCTCGATGCCGCCTACGAGGCGCACCGGCGTCTCTACCGCGCGATAACTTTGAAACCGTACTACAAGGTCTACTGTACCACGGCAACCATGATGAACCACTTTGTGTATGAGATGGGTGCGGGGATCGTCTCCAACGAGATCGCCTATCCCGGAGGCAGCAATCAAGTATTAGCGGCATTCGCTCGCGGCGCAAGCCGCCAATTCAAGAAGCCGTGGGGGATGTATATCGCCGCCTGGGGCGGCGGGATTACTGGTGATGCAACCGTGGTTTACAACGTGCGTTTTCCGTGGTGCAGGCTATGGTACCCCGAGCATAGGTACAAATATGATGAAGGTCCCTACAGCTCTCAATCACATTCGTTGCAGAAGCGCAAACTCTATGTATCGTACATGTCCGGTGCGAATCTCATCACACACGAAAGCGATCACCACCGCGACCGCGGCAGCATCTACGTTGCCAACTATGATCGACACAGGGAGTATTCGACGAAAGACTGGTTGCCCACCCTACTGCGGGACAAGCAATACTTCCTGTCCGACCACGGCGCGTTCTTCAAGGAGTTCTACAACAACATCGTCAAAAAGCACGACCGTGGCGTCCCATACACGCCGATCGCGCTGCTGTTCGATCAGCACAACGGTTGCACGCTAGCCTATTCGAGGGATCACCTGCTGGGTGCCGTTCCATACTCGGAAGCCGACTACATGATGCGAGCGACTATCAACACGCTCTGGCCCTGGGAGCACATGCAGTTCGGCAAGTCCAGTGGCAGGTGGGAGGTCAACCGCTCCGTCAGCGGCCCATTCGGCGACGTCTTCGACGTGATCACAAACTTCGCCCCGCTGGAGGTCATCAAGAGTTATCCGGCAATCATGGTTGTTGGGCGCGTCGGCATTGACCAGAAATTCGCAGACCTGCTGAGGAAATACGTGGAGTCGGGCGGCACATTGGTCATCAACGTGAAGCAGTTGCCGGACGCGCTTGCCGGCGAGGATTTCATCGGTTGCCGCATCACCGACAAGCGACATTCCGCCCCGGCAGCCCACAGCACGATTGACAAGTCCTCAATTCCCGAAGACAAACCGTTCGAGTTCACGCAACTCGCCGCCACAAGCGCCAAGGTACTTGTCAACTCCGCCGGCACGGACAGGCCGCTTCCGCTGATCACACGCAACGAGTATGGCAAAGGGGCAGTGATCCTCACAACACCCGATTACCTCAAGCCGCAGGGAAGCAAGAACAAGATGCTCAACCTCTTCTCTCATCTCATGAGGCGCCTCGCCAATGAGTTGGTTCCCTTCTCGGTCGAAGGGCAAGTTGAGTATCTTGTAAACCGCAACGCGCGGGGCTGGGTCATAACGCTGGTGAACAATGAAGGTGTCTACAAGTATCCGGGCCGCAAGGAGATCATTAAGCCTGAAGAAGCGAAGAAAGTAACGGTGACATTCCAAGGCGAAGCATCGGATGTTCTTGAATGGACGACAAATGAAACGCTGAAACCACAAGTTCGCGACGGCACGATGCACGTCAACCTCATCGTTCCGCCGGGCGAGATAAGGATCCTCGAGTTTCGGTCGTGAGGCGATTCCTTCACTCAACAGAAGAGGTTGCTGCATGATTCGCGTGGTGTTTGGTGTGGTGATAAGTGTGTTGTTCGCCTGTCCGGGGGAGGGTGCGGCGGAGGGGTTCGACGTCGTGGTCTATGGTGGCACGCCGAGTGGGGTGGCGGCAGCGGTGGCGGCGGCCCGTGAAGGGGGTAGCGTGCTGCTCTTGGAGCAGAAGCGGCACGTGGGTGGGCTCAACACCAGTGGGCTGGTCAACTCCGAAGGCAACCACATGACCGGCCGGACCTTCGGCGGCATATCCCTGGAGTTCTACAAACGCCTCGGCAGGGCCTACGGCTCGAACGTCGACCTCATCCAGGGCGTCGAGGCCAAAGCGGTCCATCGCTGGGAATCGCACAAGGCTGAGGAGGTTTTCAATGAGATGCTCAAGGAGGCCAAGGTCCCGGTGCGCTTTGACAGGCGCGTCCAGCTTGTCGAGAAACAGGGGGCACACATCCGCCGGATCGTAATGGTCGATGGCTCGGCAATCACCGGCAAGGTGTTCATCGACGCTACGTACGAAGGCGACCTGATGGCCCGCGCCGGGGTGTCCTACACCTTCGGCCGCGAAGGCATTGAGAAGTACGGCGAACCCTTGGCGGGCATCCGCCTGGCCGGCAAGCCCATTACCGGCTCGCCCTACGATGAAGACGGCAAGCTCCTGCCGGGCGTGAGCACAACTATCGATCAACTCAAGCCCGGTGCCGGCGACGACAAGGTCATGACCTACAACTTCCGCCTGTGCTTCACCAAGCGCAAAGACAATATGGTGGCAATCACCAGGCCGGAAAGCTACAACCCGAAGCGATACCTGCTACTGGCAAATTATCTGGCGGCGCACCCAAAGACACGACTACGCAACCTTCTGGAAATCCACATCCCAATCAACGGCAAGTACGAAATCAACAACCAGCACGACGCGACCATCTCCATCGGACACTTCGGCGGGCAGTTCGATTATCCCGACGCCGACTACGCTGGACAGGACCAGATCTGGCAGGATCACAAGGACTACACGCAGGGATTGTTGTACTTTCTCGGTCACGATCCCTCGGTGCCCGAGGCGCTGCGCAAAGAGATGCTCCAGTGGGGCCTGGCGAAAGACGAGTTCGCCGACAATGACCACTGGCCCTACTACCTTTATGTCCGCGAGGCCCGGCGAATGATCGGCCGATACGTGATGATACAGAAAGATGTCCAGGACAATCGCAGCAAGCCCGACACGATCGGCCTGGGGTCGCACGCCATCGACTCTCACCACGTCCAGCGCGTGGCGCTGTCCGAGACAGAGTTTACCAACGAGGGCCGCCTGTGGATACCGGGCAAAGTGTACGAAATACCCTATCGGTGCCTCACGCCCAAGGCCGAGCAGTGCGACAACCTGCTGGTGCCGGTCTGCGCGTCGTTTTCGCACGTTGCGTTCTGCACGTTGCGTGTCGAGCCAACGTGGATGACCACCGGTCAGAGTGCAGGCACCGCCGCGGCTCTGGCTGCCCAGACCGGCAAGGCCGTGCAAGACGTGAACGTGAAGGAGTTGCAGGGATGCCTTCGTGCCGCTGGACAAATTCTCGACTGCCAGTAAAATTGGCAGTAGTCCGCCGGGGCGAACCCCGCTTTGTGTGTTTTGAAGAAACTCTACTCTATCGAAAAGAGAGGAATGTAAAATGAGCGAGAAGAATCGATCGAACGGTTGCCGAGGTAACCACATCAGCCGCCGCAGCATGCTCATGCGCACGGTGAGTATCGGTGCTGGCGGTGCTGCCACCTTGGCCGTTCCCTCCTGCACCGCTGCGAGCGAACGTACAGAAGGGACCGTCACCAAAGGTCGCATCAACCAGTCCATCACTTACTGGTGTTTCGAGAAGTACTGGGATGTTGAGAGGATCTGCCAGATCGCCAGGCAACTCGGCTGCAAGAGCGTCGAACTGGTCGATCCCGAGCATTGGCCTACTCTCAAGAAGTACGGTCTTGTCTGCGCCCTTGCCCGCAGCCACTGGTTTGACAAGGGAATGAACAACCCCCAATATCAGCCCATGTGTCTGAAAAAGACCCGCGACGCCATCGACGCCTGCGCCGAGTATGGCTTTCCCAATGTCATCGCTCTGACTGGTTTCCGTGAGGACATTCCGGACGACGTGGGCATCAAGAACTGCGTCGGCGGTTACAAGAAGATCATTGGCTACGCTGAGAAAAAGAAGGTGAACCTCTGCCTGGAGAATCTCAACACCCGCGTGGACGTCGAGATGAAGGGCCACCCCGGCTACCAGGGCGACCATATCGACTACTGCATGGAGATCGTCAAGCAGGTCGGTTCGCCCAGGATGAAGCTGCTGTTTGACATCTACCACGCGCAGGTCATGGACGGCGACATCATCACCCGCATCCGGCAGTACAAGGACTACATCGGCCACTACCACACCGCCGGCAACCCGGGCCGCTGCGAGCTTGACGACAAGCAGGAGATCAACTACAAACCTATTATGGAAGAGATTGCCAAGACGGGCTTCAAGGGCTATGTTGCCCAGGAGTTCATTCCGACTCGCGATCCCTTCGAGGGCCTCAAAGAAGCCGTCGTCTTGTGCGACGTGTAATAGATGTGTCGTATCGTTAAGCTCAGGGCTGATACACATGATAATCGACTCCCACACGCACGTTGAATATAAGGCAGATGGTCAGAAGTACTCAGCCGACGAGTTTGTTCGGGCAATGGACCAGGGCAGGATCGATAAATCGGTTGTGCTCGGCGGCGACCAGGCCGATGCCGGCAGGAAACCGCCCTGGGCCGATCCCGCGGTGATGGGCGCGGCTACCAACTTCGACGATGAGGACGTCGCACGCTTCTGCGCCGAGTACCCCGACCGACTTATCGGCTTCGGCTCGATCCATCCAGATCGGTACCAGCCTCAGCGCAAGGTCGAGCGGGCAGTAAGGGAGTTTGGACTGAAGGGCATCAAGCTCTATCCGCACTCTGGTTTTTATCCCAACGACCCGCGCTTGACGCCCGTATATGAGAAGTGTGCGGAGTTGGGCGTGCCGGTGGTTATTCACACGGGGATCAAGGCCGTGCGCTGGCAGTGGATGAAATACAACCGGCCGATCTACGTGGACGACGTGGCCACGAACTTCCCGGAGCTGAAAGTAGTAATGTGTCATGGTGGGTTCCCCTGGGTCGATGAGTTCCTCACCGTGGCGTATTCCAACCCGAACGTCTGGGTAGACATCAGCTTTCTCGACTACATCGAGCGGACGTTCAAGAAGGCCGGCCTTGCCGAGGAGGTAATGCAACGGCTGGTCGCTCTTATCGGCGCCGAGAGGCTGCTCTGGGGCACCGAAGGGCCGTTCATGGACCTGCCACTGTTTGGCACCCACGGCCCTGAGAATTACGCCCGGTCGCAGGAGTTCCTTGTACGCCGGTTCGATTTCTTGAACCAGGAAGAAAAAGCTGCTATCCTTGGAGGAAATGCTGCGAGATTGCTCGCACTCGATGAATAAACAAGAGAAACAGGAGATCACTCGTGCATGTAATTCTCTTCCTGACCGCTTTGTGTGTTTCCAGCGTGGGCTTGTATTGCGGTGCCGCGCAGGCCCAGGAGTACAGGATCACGTCCGACTTCGAGGGAGGCAATTTTGGGAACGTCACGAAGCTGTCTGCCAACCATTTCGCGGGCGAGGCGGAGACAAAGCTCTCCGAACCGAAGCCGATGTGGTACTACTTCCGGATCGACGGACCGGCAGGCAACGAAGTGACTGTTGACGTGGTGAACTTAGGCAACATCTACGGCCCGCGCGCGGGAATGAAGCCGGTCGTCAGCTATGACCGGAAGACCTGGAAACGGGTAGAGCAGACCGACTGGAAGAGCCCCGTGCTCTCGCTACGTATCCCGATGAAGGGCCGCACGGCCTGGGTGGCCTTTTGTTTCCCATACACTTATACCGATTTGAGAACCTATCTCCAGCGCCTCAAGGACCAGAGCCCGAGCAACGTCAACGTGGAGATATTGTGCCGCAGCCGCCAGGGGAGGGACGTTTTCCTGGTGACGATCACCGCGGGGCTTGAGGAAACGGGCCAGAAGAAAGGGATCTGGATGACGGGCCGGCAGCACTCGGGCGAGGTCACCGGCACGTTCGTGCTGGAAGGGCTGATCGACTTCCTCGTTTCGGACGACCCGGTCGCACGGCGGATGCGCAAGGATTTCATCTTCAAGGTCATCCCGATGGTCGACGTTGATGGAGTTGCCAATGGCTGCTACGGGAAGGACCAGGTGCCGAAGGACTTCAACCGCGACTGGACGAAAAACCCCTCGATTCCCACCATCCAAACACTCAGGACCACTATAAGCAACTGGGCACGGGATCATTCGTACCAGATGTTTCTGGATGTGCATTCCCCGGGAGCTTGCGGGGAGAACCACATCTACACCCTGCCGAGAAACAGGTGTTCCCACCAGTATTACGACCGGCAGCACCAGTTCATGAAGCTTATGGAGGAGTACAGCCCCGCCTCGAACAAGATCTACGCGCGCAACTACCTCGAGGTAAGGGGCGTGCCCGGAATGGCCTGGGTTGCCGAGTATACGGACCACGGCGTCCGCGCGTTCATCGTCGAGGTCACCTACCAGCCAACGAAGTTGACGGGGGCGCTGCCCATGTCATCCCTACAAGAGTTTCCATCACCACCTGTCACCATTTTGTCTCTGCGAGAGTACGGCGAGGCGCTGTGCAGGGCGATCGGCCATTTCCTCGGCGATGCGCCGCATGGCGAAAGCCAAGAAACGCGTGACCGTCCGTCATCGCGTCACGCAAAGCCGACGTTGCTGCAACCCCAAGGAGAAATGCCGTGAGCAAGTTCAATGGTCGAGGTCTCCTGGCGTGTTTAGTCGGTGCTGTTGCAAGCCTTGCGGTAGGCCTCTGTATGATCGGTGCCGCTTTTTCGGCCGAAGCCGAAAGGGCCTACGACGTGGTCGTCTACGGTGGCACATCCAGCGGGGTCGTTGCCGTAGTGCAGGCGGCACGGATGGGGAAATCCGTGGTGTTGATCGAGCCTGGGCGACACCTCGGGGGGCTCAGCTCCGGCGGATTGGGCTGGACAGACGTTGGCAACAAAAGGGCGATCGGCGGCATGGCGAGACAGTTCTACCACCGTGTTTACTTGCATTACGCCAAGGACAATGCCTGGGTGTATGAAGAGCGCCAACACTACAGAGGAGGAGCAAACGGTTGGAACAAAGAAAAAGCCTGGTGGATATTCGAGCCACACGTGGCGGAAAACGTCTTCAACGACATGATCCGCGAAGCAAAAGTGCCGGTGGTCCATGGCGAGCGCCTCGATCTGAAAAATGGGGTGCGAAAGAAGGGTTCACAGATTCTTGCCATCACGATGGAGTCTGGGCGGATGTTTCGCGGAAAAATGTTTATCGATGCTACCTACGAGGGAGACTTGATGGCCAAGACCGGCGTTTCATATACCGTCGGACGCGAGCCAAATTCCAAATATGGCGAAACTCTCAACGGCGTACAAACACAGCGTCAGTCCGAGCGCTATTACAAATACCACCATTTCATGAAACCGGTTGATCCATATGTGAAGCCGGGCGACCCGTCCAGCGGCTTGCTGCCCAGCGTGCATGCCGGAGGACCCGGCAAGGAAGGGGACGGCGACCACCGCGTGCAGGCCTACTGCTTTCGCACTTGCCTGACCGACAATCCGGAGAACATGGTCCAAATCCGAAAACCAAAAGGCTACAACCCGCTTAGGTACGAACTGCTGTTTCGGTACTATGAAGCCGGCTTCGACAAAATACCCGTTACACTCAGCCGGATACCAAACGGGAAGACCGACAACAACAATGTCCATGCGTTCTCGGTGGATAACATCGGGATGAACTACGATTATCCGGATGCCGACTACGACATTCGCGATAAGATCATCCGCGAACACACCAGCTACCAGCAAGGGCTCTATTGGACCTTGGCCAACCACCCGCGCGTTCCGGAAAACATCCGCAAACGGGTCAGCCGCTTCGGTCTATCAAGGGACGAGTTTGTGGATAACGGCAACTGGCCCCACCAGCTTTACATCCGCGAAGCGCGACGCATGCAGAGCAGTTACGTCATAACGGAGAACAACTGCCTCGGTCGGCGCGTCGCACCGGACTCGGTTGGGCTGGGTGCCCATCCAATGGACTCGCACAACACGCAGCGATACGTGGACGAACATGGCTACGTCCGTAACGAAGGCAACGTTCAGACGGCGGGCAATATTACGTTCCCGCCGTATCCGATCAGCTACCGCTCCATCGTTCCGAAGTGCGAGGAGTGCTCCAACCTGCTTGTTCCCATGTGTGTTTCGGCCTCGCATATTACGTACGGCTCGATCCGTATGGAACCGGTGTTCATGGTCCTCGGCCAATCAGCCGCCACGGCTGCGTGCCTGGCAATTGACGATGGTCAGAGCGTGCAGCAGTTGGATTACGCGAAACTACGCAACCGCTTGCTAAGCGACGGGCAGGTTCTGGAGTAGAGAGCAGAAAAGAACTGCTATCCTTGGAGGAAACGCCGCAAAGCTGCTGGCACTCAACGTATAGGACAGTTTGGATCATTAACACAGGAGCACGATCGTGAACACACATCATGTCACCCGCCGACAGGCTCTGGGGGCCATTGCAGGGGTGGGGTCCGCTCTCCCTTCAACGATGGCGACACTGCTGGCTGATGAAAAACGCCTCTTCAAGATCGGCGCCTGTGATTGGTCCATTGGACGTGGCGGACAACTCAGTGCGATGGAATTGGCCGGCCAAATCGGCCTGGACGGTGTGCAAGTTGACTTCGGCGCACCCGGTGCCAAATACGACCTGCGCAAAGAAGACGTCCGCCGCCAATACCTCGATGCGGCAAAAAAACATGGCGTCGAAATCGTTTCACTTGGCATGGGTGTTCTCAATTCCGTGCCGTATTCCTCCGACCTGCGAGCTGAAAAATGGGTAGAGGATTGCATCCAGGTAATGCCGAAGCTGGGCCAGAAGGTTGCACTTCTGGCCTTTTTCGGGCGCGGCGATATCAAGGACAGACCCGACCTTCAAAAGGAAGTGATCAGGCGTCTGAAGTTGGTGGCTCCCGCGGCGGAAAAGGCCCGTGTCGTGCTTGGATTGGAAACGTGGCTCAGTGCCGATGAGCACCTGCAAATACTCGACGCCGTCGGCTCGCCAGCCGTGCAGGTCTACTACGACGTGGCTAACATGGAGCATCGAGGCTACGACCTCTACAAGGAAATCCGCCAACTCGGTCGCGATCGGATATGCGAATTCCACTGTAAAGAAAACGGCTTCCTGCTCGGCCAGGGACGTGTCGACTTCGCCAAGGTGAAAGAAGCGATCGACAAGATCGGCTGGAGCGGCTGGTTGGTAATCGAAGGGGCCGTAGGCAAGGGCAAGAACGTATTCGACAGTTGCGTCCACAACCAGAAGTACCTGCGATTGGTCTTTCTAGGAAAGAAATGAGCCGCGCCCGCTTTTCTTCCACCACAACAGCGAAAGAACAATGCCATGAGGAATCTCAACCGCCGCAACTTTCTACGGGGCTCGGTGAGTATCGTGGTGGCTGGCCCGGCTCTGATCGGCGCCGGCCTCCGCGCCGAAACCGAAAAGACTTTCGATCTCGTCATCTACGGCGGCACGTCCAGCGGGGTCGTCGCAGCGGTCCAGGTGGCACGGATGGGGAAATCCGTGGTTCTGATCGAGCCTGGGCGACACCTCGGGGGCATGACCTCTGGCGGGATCAGCACATTTGAGATCGGCGAAGGTCCGATGCTCAAGCCGGGCAAGAAGGCCCTGGGCGGCATCGCCAAAGAGTTCACCCACCGCATCTACCTGCACTACGCCAAGGACGGTGCTTGGGTGTATCAACAGCGCCAACAGTACAGGGGCGGCGCGAAAAGCTGGAACGAGGAAGAAGCCTGGTGGATGTTCGAACCCCACGTAGCGGAAGAAGTCTTCAACGCCATGATTCGTGAAGCAAAGGTAGCGGTGGCCTATGGCGAGCGTCTCGATCTGGAGGACGGCGTGGAGAAAAAAGATGGACGGATTCTTGCTATCACGATGGAGTCCGGGCGGGTGTTTCGCGGGCGGATGTTTGTCGATGCTACCTACGAGGGAGACTTAATGGCCAAGGCCGGCGTCTCATGCACCGTCGGCCGCGAGCCCAATTCCAAGTACGGTGAAACCCTCAACGGCGTTCAGGCAAAGCTCCTCTACCCTTACCACCAGTTCACAAGGGAGGTCGATCCCTACGTGAGGCCAGGCGATCCGTCCAGCGGATTGCTGCCCGGCGTGCACGGCGAGCCCCCGGGCGAGGAAGGGGTCGGCGATCACCGCGTGCAGGCTTACTGTTTCCGCATGTGCTTCACAGACGTGCCGGAAAACAGTGTCCCGTTCCCGAAACCGAAGGACTACAACCCGCTGCGGTATGAGCTATTGTTCCGGTACTACGAAGCGGGGTTCGACAGGCTTCCCTTGTCGCTAGGCACACGGCCGGCCCACCCGAACCGGAAACACGATGTCAACAATGTTCACGCATTCTCCACGGATAACATCGGGATGAATTACGATTATCCCGATGGCGACTACGCCACCCGCGAAAAGATCATTCGCGAGCACGCCAACTACCAAAAGGGCCTGGTGTGGACGCTGGCCAATCATCCGCGCATCCCCGAGAAGATCCGCAAGCACCTCAGCCGTTGGGGGTTGGCAAAGGATGAGTTTGTGGATAATGACAACTGGCCTAGTCAACTCTACATCCGCGAAGCGCGACGCATGATAAGCGACTACGTGATGACCGAGAAAAACTGCCGTGGCCAGCACACCGCACCCGACTCGATCGGGCTGGGCACCTTCCCGGCGGACTCGCACAACACGCAGCGCTACGTGGACGAACAAGGCCATGTCCGCAACGAAGGTAATGTTCAGACACAAGGTGTTCAATCGCAAGGTAATTTCGCCTTCCCACCCTATCCGATCAGCTACCGCGCTATCATTCCGAAAGGAGATGAATGCTCCAACCTGCTCGTTCCGGTCTGTCTGTCGGCTTCGCATATCGGCTTCGGTTCACTCCGCCTGGAGCCGACGTTCATGCTGCTGGGCCAGTCGGCCGCCACCGCGGCGTGCCTGGCAATTGACGATGGTCTGAGCGTGCAGCAGTTGGATTACGCGAAACTACGCAACCGCTTGCTAAGCGACGGGCAGGTTCTGGAGTAGAGAGCAGAAAAGAGCTGCTATCCTGGGAGGAAACGCCACAAAGCTGCTCGCGCTGGACGCATAGAACGGACATGACACGGGAAGAAAACATGGCTACCCCAATTCTTCAAGAGGACACGGCTTTGGCCGAGATCATTCGCCGGCTGGTTGAGACATTCCAGCCCGAGCGGATTTATCTTTTCGGGTCTAAAGCGCGCAATGACGCGGGTACCGACAGCGATTATGACCTAATGGTTATCGTGTCGGACGACGCCAAGCGGGAACGACGGCAAATCCGGCGGGCTTATGAGGCACTGCGGGGCACCGGCACGGCAGCAGATGTGCTTGTGTGGACCAGCCGAGACTTCAACAGTCGATTACACCTGGCTGCCTCGCTGCCAGCAACAATCCAGCGGGAAGGGAGGTTGGTCTATGTCGCATGATCCGGACTTAGTCTCCGAAACAAAAATGTGGTTTAAGAAGGCTGCCGCCGACCTTCGGGCCGCCGAGCACGATCTTCTTGCTTCTCCGCCATTGCTTGAAGATAGCCTCTTTCATTGCCAGCAAACGGTCGAGAAGGCGATGAAGGGCTTTCTCGTTTGGCATGACTGCCCCTTCCGCAAAACGCACAGCTTGGAAGAAATCGGTGAACAGTGTCTTGAAATCGACCCGGCGCTGAAGCCTCTGGTCGACCTGGCGGTGCCACTGACGCAATACGCTTGGGCGTTTCGTTACCCGGGCCAACCGGAGGAACCAACGCGGGAGGAAGTCGAGGAAGCCCGGGCGCTGGCCCGTCGGGTGTACGAGGCGCTGTTGGCTCCACTGCCCAACGCAGTCCGCCAATGAAAGACCAGAATGGGATAACCTCCGATGATTCGGCGCCACGTGCAAAAAATATGTGTTCCCTTTGAATACCCCGTCTATTTCACTAAAGATATCTTTTCTCCGGAAAACCCCGACTTCAAAGAGGCGATTTGCCGCAGCGAGCCAAACCGGCGCCATCGGTTGTTTGTTGTCTTGGATCAGGGAATCGTGGATGCCTGGCCCAAGCTTGCCGCGGACATCGAGCGATACGTACAACACCATCGGAAAAGCCTGGAACTGGCTGCCCAACCGGTGATCGTGCCGGGTGGCGAGCAGGTGAAGAGCAGCCCCGAGACTATCCAGAGGCTGCACAGGCTCCTCCACGAACTCAGATTCGACCGTCAGTCCTTTGTGGTTATTATCGGAGGCGGCGCCGTTCAGGACATGGCGGGTTTTGCGGCCGCAACGGTCCATCGGGGGCTGCGCGTGGTCCGGGTTCCGACCACCGTGCTCTCACAGAACGATTCGGGCGTTGGCGTGAAAAATGGGATCAACGCATTCGGCATCAAAAACTTCCTGGGCACCTTTGCACCACCATTCGCCGTGCTCAGCGACGTTCGCTTCCTGGATACCTTGAGCACCAGGGACCGAATCGCTGGGATGGCCGAAGCGGTGAAGGTAGCGCTCATCCGGGACGACCAGTTTTTCCGCTGGCTCGGCGAGCACGCCGAGCAGTTGGCCTCCTTCGAGCCCGAGGCCACCGGCCGAATGGTCCAAAAGGGGGCCGAACTGCACATGGAGCATACGGCCACCTCCGGGGACCCTTTCGAGTTCGGCGCAGCACGGCCCCTTGACTTCGGACACTGGGCAGCCCATAAATTAGAAACCATGACTGGCTACAGCCTACGCCACGGCGAGGCGGTCGCCATCGGCATGGCCCTGGACACTCGGTATTCAGTGGAGGCGGGCCTTTTGGAGCCGCGGGCCTGCGAGGATATCTGCCGGCTGATGGAGCGCCTCGGACTGCGGCTCTGGGACGACGCGCTGTTGACCGTCGGCAACGACGGCCGGCTTAAGGTACTCGGCGGTCTGGCCGACTTCCGCGAGCACCTGGGCGGCGAGTTGACTGTCACGCTGCTGGAGCGAATCGGCCGCGGCGTAGAAGTCCACGAAATCCACGAGGACCTGGTTGTCCGATCCATCCAATGGCTCCGCCGCACCAGGAACATCCGATGAGGCTGTATATCCCCAGCTTGCAACACCTTACCTACCCTGTTAGCATTTAGTTAAGAAGGAGGAACTGATCATGGCAAAGCAGTGCAAGGCGTTTTCGCGCCAGGGAAGAATCAACGTATTTGGGTTCTTTGGCTGTGCAATTGTAGCACTTGGGACGTTGGCACGGCTTGCCGGTGCTGATGAGGCCGCTGTGGTCTACGTCCCACG
>JAUWHT010000096.1 GCA_030605745.1 Pirellulales bacterium
GCGCCCAGGCGCGACCAACGGTCGCGGCTTTATGGGAGTAGTTCGCGCCAGGGTTTGCCGGCGCGGTAACTTTCGAGTTCCTTGGAGAGCGGTTCTTTCTGTTTTTCGTCGGCCACTTCGAGGCCCTTTTCGGTCCACTTGATGGCCGACTCGAAGTCGCCAGTCTCGGCGTATGCGGCGGCCAAGGTGCTGAGGATATGGGCCTGCTTGTAGTCGGTCAGTTCGCACGCCTCGGTGGCCAGCGTGACAGCCCGCTTGCCGTCGCGGACTTCCTCGGTGGGCGAGGTGGCCAGGACCCACGCCAGGTTGTTGAGCACACCCGGCTCTTTCGGCCTCAGCTTGAGCACTTTCTCGTAGTCGGCGAGTGCTTCCGTGTGTTTTCCGAGGTTCAGCAGCAGATCGCCACGACCGCGCAAGGCGCCCCAGTTCTCTGGCTCTTCGGCCAGCACGGCTGAGAAGGCTGCGACAGCCTGGTCGTACTTCTTCAACCAGGCCAACATCATGGCCTTCACTAGGTAGGTGGCCGTATGTTTGGGAGCCAACTCGATGGCCTTGTCGAGATCGGCCAGCGCCTGCTCGGGTTTTTTAAGATTGGCCAGCACCATGCTGCGGGCGCGGAGCGCGGCGGCGTCGGTCGGGGCCAGCCGGACCGCTTCGTTCAAACCGGCCAGCTTCTTGTCAAGCTCCTTTTCCAGCCCTGAGCGAAATGTCAGCGCCTTAGCCTTGATCAACGGCTGGTCGTCGAGCATCTCGACGGCCTGGTCGAGTGCCTCGGCCGCCCGTTTGGTATCGCCGCCGGGCAACAGGTTCAGCCGTGCGATCGACAGCAGCACCCGGGGATGTTTGGGACTCAGCTTGACCGCCTTTTCGAGGTCAGCCAGCGCAACGTGGCGGAACTGGGGCCATCGATGGTCCGGAGACGAACTGCGGAAGATGGTACCGGCCACCAGCGAGCCCCGCTGGATGAGCGTCGAGGTGAGCAAGTTCTCGGCGAACTTGGCATTCTCCTTATCGAGCCCCTTCTCCAGGGCGCTTTCGCACAGCCCGATCACCTCGGCCAGGTCGCTAAGCGTGTTGGCCGTCAGTTTGGCTTCGGTCGCCCGATCCAGGTCTTCCTGCCCTTCGTTTTCCGCCCAGGCCCGGCCGGCGGCCAACACCACGACAACTAACACCGCCGAAACACTCGATCGAATCAGATATGACATGGCACAGGACTCCAGGGGGCTGGGGACTCGGGGCTCGGGACTCGGGGCTGGGGATTTGAGGTTTGGGAAATCGATTGTAGCCCTCCAGTCCCCAGCCATAACGCGGCCTGCGGCCGCAACTAAAGCCGTTTAGCCCACGGCGGTACACCGGGGACGCCGCCGTACCGGCGGCGGCTAAACATGCGCGCACCGGACGTAAGACTCTAAAGTCCCGAGCCCCGAGCCCCTATTATCCTAGCGTTCACAGTCTGAATAAGCAAGAAGTGCCACTAGCAGCGGCAAATGAAGACTCCGGAAGCCCTCAGGCCCAACAGTCCCACTTGGGGAGCCCTTCCTCGAAGTCGAAGCGGCGGAAGTGGAAGCTGAGGTCCACTACTGCCTTCTGAACTCCATCCCGGCCGTCGGCAATTGCCAACTTGTGCAGGTTTATTCCTTCCCTTTCGAGCGCGTCCCTCCACTGCCGCGCGGCGTTGCTCTGCTCATCTTCGCTCTTCCCCTCAAGCTGCCCATGATGCGTTGTGTATGCCGCCCGTAACTCGTGCTCGTCAAACGGCCGCAGCAGCAGCGCGATGTCCGGACTGATGCTTCCGCGAGCCTCACTAACCACCATGACCGCGTCGCCTTCTGCGGCGTCTCGAAGTTGGTGATCTGCAATAGGCCACAACTGGAGGTGGTTCACCAGGACGAAGGCCCGATTCGCTCCCGATTTTGCCTTGAGTTGACTCAAGTGCTCCAGGACGGTTTCCACCGTGGGCTGCGGGCAGTTCTGCTCGTCGAGTATCCGGACGCGGCGACCGATCTCGGCCATCATCTGCTCTGCTTCTTCGATGTCTGCCAATTCGTCCATCGTAAAAGCTGCCTCGTCCGGCCCTTTTCCGGACCCCAGCACGAGCTTCTCCCAGTCCATGCCGGCCAGGCGGCTTTTCATCCGGGTCAGGATATCCCAGCGAGACATCTCCAGCGAAACGAACAGCAAGCAGGCGTCCTCGTTGTGGACCACCACGTCTGTGCCAAACTGGATGGCCAGTGCCGTCCTGGCATCGCTCGGAGCGGCAGCCAAAAGCATCAGCCCCCGAAGACCCAGCGTGACCTCGTCCAGGGTTTCCAGTGTCCTTTGGGGCAGCCCGATGAACTCCCGGCCCGCATAGCGGTCTAGCCGCTCGGCATGGTCCTGCACCTCGTCCACTACGTTGCGGACGTGCTCGACTTGCGGCTCGGGACCGGGACGTTCGGGCCGAAGGGGGGTTTTCAGCTTCTCCAAGTTTGCACAGTTTGCACAAACATCCGCAGCGGGGTTCTCGACCGCTTCCTCCGCAGTCCACGGCAAGTCCAGTCCGGCAGCGTCTACACCGGCCAGACCGGCCAATTTGTGGGCGGCCTCCACAAAGTCCCTGCCCGTCGGCGAGGTCCCATTGCTGATGTAGCTGATCCAGTTCGTCGTGCCCTGACCATACACGAGAAAGCCGAGGGACCGATTACAGACGACCCGGTCGGGCCTGACCCCGAACGTGGCCTTCGTGTACTCCCGGTTCGTGGCCTTCCAGCCCCGGCCAGTCCTCGTCCAGCCGAACTCCGGAAAGGCCCGATCCAGCCGATCGAACAGGGCGGGACACACCTCCAACGCCAGGAAGTCCACCAAACCGGTTTGCCTATCCATGCGTCTAGCCCCTGCGAACGCTCCGCGGCCGCTTCCTCGGTCTAATATGACAGCGCCACATTAGCTCAAGACCTCCACAGGCGAACGCCGATAACGGTGTACAACACATGGAGGTGAAAGATGACGACGGACGAAATCCGGGCGTTGGAGCCCAACGTACGAAGGAAATTGAAACACTTTGCGGA
>JAUWHT010000124.1 GCA_030605745.1 Pirellulales bacterium
CGTCACCGGCCCAACTCGCTCGGCCGATTGCCAGGCCGCACGGGTCCAGCCGCAACAACGTGCGGCTTTCGGCCCAGTGGATCACTTGCAACGTCGCCTGACCGCCGGTCAACTGATCGCCGACCAAACGTGCCCGGTATCGGGCGCTGACGACTCGGGCGGTGGTTGAAGGGCGGGCATCGGCAGTCTTGGCTTCGGTGACGGCCAGTCGGCGCTCGAACTCGGCCGGATCCATCCGCATGTACCGCGTGTTGCCCAGCGGCCAATCCTTCAACCGATCGGCCGGTGCATAAACCCGGCGAAATCGAATCACCTCGTCAGCAGACCACGCCACTGTCGGCAGTATCGCGGTCATCAGCAAGATGAGCAGTTTAGCCGCCGCGTCCACGCGGCGCCGTATCCCGGCGCAATGTGCCACTGCTTGCCGCATGGCAAGCAGTGCATGCCTCGCACAGAAGGCACTGCTTCTGGCGAAGCAGTGGCACACTGAATTCCCGGACGGCTTCAACAAAATGAGTAATCTCCTCACAGAGAATCGTTTGGCGGCCTGAAGCTCATGAGTTTGAATCGGGCGGCGACAGCGCCGGGGCAGCCGGGGCGGTCGGGGCGGTCTCGGTGGAGGCCTGGCTGCCGACCATCGGCGGTTCGTATTGGGTCTCGGTGGAACCCTCTTCTAGGACCGAGCCTGGAGGCTCTCCGACCGCGGTCTCGCGCCGCCGCCGTACCACGCCGTGGTGCAACAATCCCGCTATCACGGCCAATGCCAATCCCAGGCTGGCGGCTTGCGCGATCAGCAGCGCAGGTTCAGGGTAGAGCAATCCAACGCAAAGCAGCCCGATGCCTGCAATGAACAAGGCTGCCGGATGACGGCTAAGCGGAACGTAGATCAGCAGCAGTCCCGCTACCAGCGCAGCACCCGAAGCACCCAGCACGATCCACGACCGGTTGGCAGTACGCAGTTCGCACCGCACGACGTTTCCCAAACTGCTGAACAGGTAACGATTAGTGGCCTTAGGAACGGGGGTTCGACTCGGGGCACCGGTCCAGGTCTCCAAATGCGACTGTTCCAACAGCGGCTTGCGGCCCCAGGAGTACCCGTCCCAACCCCAGGTAAACTCACTAGTGAACCCGTCGGGGGTTGCCAGCAGGTGTTCGTTTTGCGGAAGGATGAGTTGCCAATACATGCGGCTGACCCAGACATTTTCCCCCAGGCGTGGGATTTCGATCGACAAGTGTCCCGGTCGCGGCCGCTGCCCGGGAAAATGCGATCGCAACTCCAACAAGTGCCGTCGGCGACTGGTATCGTTGGATAGGGGAATTAGCAGGCTGCCGTCCTCGGCCGGTTTTGCTGCCACCCGCTTGCCGTCCAGCAGAATCTGCACTTGGCCCCCCGCGGCTCCGGAGGGAATGATCAACGCGAGTTCCTTGCGGTCACTCTCGAGCAAGAAGACCGCGCGATCCTGACGTGCGGAGTGGGTCAGCCAGGTTTGCACCCACGCCCGCTCCACCACCGTGGCCCCGTGGCGCCGCCGGCCGTCTGTCAACCGAACGGCCAGCTTGACCTGGTTTACGGGCCGCTCGGCCGCCAGTCGCAATCCGTTCTGCTGCGCCGTCTGCAGGGTGTCTGACTGCGAAACGCTCCAGGGACCCCGGCAGGGTTCCACCTGGATATCGGGTTCCGCCATTACGCAAAGCCGATTGCCCGACAGTTCACCCTCGCCGGGCATTACAAGCGGGACCGTAAGCACGACATGCTCGCCAGCGGCAAGCTTCTGAAGCGGGACCGGATAACGCACCACCAACTCGCACAAGCCGATCGACGCCCCCGGTAGCGCGACCCGCATTCGGACAGGCCCTGCGGCGTCCGGCTGTTCTGCGTCCTCGGGCAAGACCACCGACGAGAGTGTCTTGCCGTCGTGCTGAATCTCCAACTGACCGGATTGGGCCAGGTCCCGCGGCACCCGGATCGTGACGTAATCAGCCGGTTCGTGGGTGATCGTGTAGACGAGCTTCTGCTCGACGCTGCCGCCTTGCTTGCGGAGGTTGAGCCGGCTGGTAATATCGACCACGATGCTTTGGGTATGGACACGGAAATCGGCCGCAAAAATGGCCTTGGCCGCCTCGCCGCGATAGAACAGCGGGTCCTGTTGCCGCTCGGGGAGTTCCAGCTTCGGGGCGACCTGTTGCCGGATCAACCCCGACATCGATTCGTTGTCGGGAATCAGTTCCACGTTATCGGCCGGCACGACCACGACCGTTGCCGGCCCCGG
>JAUWHT010000166.1 GCA_030605745.1 Pirellulales bacterium
GGCAGTACTCTCGCAATATCTACCCAGACAAACAACATAATGCGGGCTGCGCCCGCAACCCAATAGTGTGGTGAACAAGTACTGTACAAGATGCGCGCACGGCGCGCAGAAGTTACAACGATAGACTCTAACCCAATCAACCAACTACTCTACTTAGCCGTTACACCAACCTGCGGAAAATCGGGCTTGCCCGGCGCGTGGTTCAGTATCTCCCACATTTGGACCGGTGTCAAGTCGGCGGTTGTTACGTCGAGGGTCACGATTCTGGCCCCCTGCCGGTCGTAGTGCTCCAGCAGGGTGGCGGTCCGCCGGTTGAAGATCGCCAGCTTGTTGCGGACCGCCTGAAGATCGTCGTCTACCCGGCCGGACCGGTCGCCGCCGACGTTGGTCCGGATCCGCTCGATCACCGTCTCGCTCGAACAGACCAAGTGGACAACCGCCCGGACGTCGAGGATGGAATCGACCGCCCGGGCTTGGCCCACGTGGCGCGGTAGACCGTTCAGTACGATGTACGTTTGCCGGTCGGCAGCGCGGGCGGCCAGAAACGATTTCAGAATCCGCTCGGCGATCGGAAAATGCTCGTCCTCCAGCAGCGCACCCGAGTCGAGGACCTCCCGGAGAAAATCGATGTCTTGCCGGCCGATCGTTTCACTGGGCTGATTCCGGTAGACGAGGTCCCGAAGATTGGCCCCGAAATCGAAGTGCACACATCTTGTCTGCCACAATCCACGCTGCTCGATAATTTTCCCCAGCGGTGTCTTGCCCGCGCCGGTCGGACCAAGCAGCAGGATGGCCCGGTTCTTGGCTGATGTGGTACACATCAATGAAAGGCGACATCCGTGGCCGGCCGAGGGTTGGTACGGAAATACCTTTCGATGGCCAGGCCCAGTTGTTGACCAACTCGACAGTAACCCTCGGTCGTACTGTGGGGTGTATTCCAGGGTGTTTCCAGCAAGAGGGCCACGACATGCTCGCGGGCGTGTCGGACCACCCAGTGGACGCCCATGTGCTGCCAGAGCGGATCGTACTTCGGCTCCAATATGTCTACCTTGTTGTTGAATTTCAGAGGTCCGTTGATCTCAACCCGGGCCGCCTGCAAAAAGCGGTCCAGGTTTCTGCATCCCACGTCGCTTATCAAATTGCGCGGCACGGCGAGGAAGAACGAGTCTTGGATCACCCAGCCGGGGTTGTGCAGATCGAGGAAAAGATCGAAACGCCCTGCCGCATCCAACTCCTTGATCCGTGCCATGGCCGCTTCGACCGAGCGCCAGTGCGGCTCTTCAGACCAATCCCGATTATGATCGTGCGGCTTCTGTTCCTTGCCCCCGGCGCCGATGGCCGTGTTGTCGATATCCATGATCGGCACGATCGTGACCAGCGACCTCTTGCGCAACGCTTCGGCTCGCGGATCATCGGAGACCAGCCACTCTATCAGCCCCCGGGCGACCCAACTCGACCCGCACTCCCAGGCGTGCTGGCGGGCTAGAACCCAGACGCCGAACCGCTCGGCATCGCTCGCGCCGGGTTGCGAAACACGCAGTGCCGGGACCGGCCGATCCCCGCGGGTGCGACAGTGTTCAAACTGCACTGCATGGGGGCTTGAGCGGGCCACACGCTGGACGAGCTTGGCCGCGTCACCGGGCACCAGCGGTGGCCCCCATGCAAACCACGCCTCGCGCCCGTCCACCTTCTGCTGGTAGAGGATCCGCTTCCCTGCCCGTTTGCCCGGTGCCGTCTGCACCCATCTGCGACCGTCCGGGCTAAACGCTGCCCGCAGGGGCATTGCCCAATTGCCCCGTCCTCCTCCGAAGTCGAGCGTAATCGTCTCGCCCGGTTCGATGCCCGTCACTTTCACGTACCACCAGCAGTCCCATCCACGGTCCTTGTGTGGAGTGGGCGTCAGCCGGATGATCCGCTTCGCCTGGTCGATTGATTCGATCTTCCCGGATCCGCCCTCGAAGTCGCTGGTACAGGCTAATGCAGGCGTGGATGATTGCTGCTCAGCGTAGCCGGAACTGATCACGGCTGCCATGCTGATGATTACGGTTGTCATCGTGCGTAAGCGTTTCATGATGTTCATTCTCCAGAAATTGAGCCGTCTTTTTGTTCCGCCAAACAGAAATATGCGGTCTTTGAGAATCGGAAGGCTTCATAACTTCAGGGTAAAGAACTGTATCAAATTTTACGTCCTTTATTTTTGGCTCTTCCGTTTTTAGGTGCGAACTCCGCACTTTTCGAGGGGTTGAGCCTTATGGTAGGTTCAGAGGCCTCGATCCTCAACAACAAATGCTAGCACAACCTTGAGAATACCATATCCGGTGCAACCTTGTCAAACGCCAG